>CBFHSE010000011.1:13484-15046 GCA_965658435.1 Rickettsiales bacterium
TATTGTTGCAGCATTCAACATCATATCTTCTTTAATCATGCTTGTTGAAGATAAAATCAAACATATAGCAATTTTACAAACATTAGGCATGAGTAAATCAGGTATAACCAAAATATTTTTTATTAATGGCGCCTTAATTGGAATATTTGGTACATTTTTTGGGGCACTAATTGGCATCAGCTTTGCATATAACATTAATAGTATTAAATTAGCTCTAGAATCCTTAACAGGTACAAAATTATTTGACCCAGTAATATATTTTCTAACTGACCTCCCATCTGAAATAAATATTTTTACTTCTATAATAGTAATAATTAGCTCTTTAGCAATATGCTTTATCGCTGCAATCTACCCCGCAAGAAAAGCAGCAGCAATAGAACCAGCAGAGATTTTAAGACATGAGTAATATAATTGAAATAAAAAATTTACAAAAATCCTTTGGTAAAGGAAATAATAAATTAGAAATATTAAAAAATATTAATCTAACACTTAAAAAAGGTGATAATATTGCCCTAATTGGCCCTTCAGGATGTGGAAAAACAACATTATTACAAATTATGGGTTTATTAGATAAAGCAAATTCGGGTTCAATTAAAATAAAGCAAAAAGAATCTATTAATTTAACACACAAAGAAAAAGCTGAAATAAGAAAAAAACATTTCGGCTTTATTTATCAATTTCATTACTTAATGCCAGAATTTAGCGCATTAGAAAATATTATGATGCCCTTATTACTAAATAATATTGATAAAAAAACTGCTACAAAAAAAGCTCTAAACTTTCTAGAAGATATTGGTTTAACAGATAAAGCAAATATAAGACCAAATAGCCTTTCAGGAGGAGAAAAACAAAGAATTGCCATTGCAAGAGCAATGATACATAAGCCAGATATTTTATTTGCAGATGAACCAACAGGAAACCTTGATCCCAAAAATGCTGAAAATATTTTCCATTTATTTTTAAATAATATAAAAAAACATAAGCAGACAACAATTATTGTCACCCATAATGAAAAATTAGCAGCTAAATTTGCAAAAAAAATCACTATAGATAATGGAGAAATTAAGTATTTATGATAAAAAAAATTATAATCATTCTTTTTTTTAGCAAATTTGCTTTTGCTGATAAATATGAATTAACATTAACAGGAGAAATAGATAAAAACCCAACCATCAAAGAAGAAAGTCTAATTATTAAATTTTTACAATCAGACGAAAATAAAAAATATACTCAAGAGATAGATTTTAACTTCGAAAAAAACTACAGTAAAAATGATGAGAATGGTCAATTTATCAAATCTGCAGAAGTTTTCGACTATCAACATGAATTTAACTATTTTAAAAAGAATAATTATTTTATTAGTATATTTTACCGCAAAAATCGTGATAAATATAGCGATCTTAGCAATAGAAATTTTTCAATAGCAACAACAGGTCTTGGTTATAAATTTAGTAAAGATAAAAGAGAATTATTATTACAGTTAACAGCTGGTCAACGTTCCGATAAAGAAAATGACTCATTAATATTCATCCCTAAAATCACATATAAAAACGAAATTAAGA
>CBFHSE010000011.1:15056-38555 GCA_965658435.1 Rickettsiales bacterium
AGCTGGTCAACGTTCCGATAAAGAAAATGACTCATTAATATTCATCCCTAAAATCACATATAAAAACGAAATTAAGAGCTTCAAATATAAATTAAAATCAAGCTTTGCTAAAGAAAATAATTCACAAATCACAGATTTTAACTTAGAAATATCCTATCCACTTAGTGAAATATTATCCTTAAAATATTTATTTGAATTTGAAGAAAGCAAAAATGGCACTAAAAGAATAGAAACCTTAAATAGACTTGCTATTTCATTTCAATTTGATTTTTTATTTGGAAATAAAAAAGAATAAAACTCATCATAATCACGCTCACCTATTTTATCGGTTAAGCTAATAAATTTTGCATGTTTATTAGAATTTTCTATATCAATCTTTATACCCCATAAGGCATTTATCTGATATGGCAAAACTCCATAACGTAAATCTGCTATAATATTTTTATTATCTTTTGGAAAATATATAAAACCTTTAGAGAAATAGGAAAATCTTTCAATATCTTTTTTTAATATTGAGTCATTAGGAATATCAGGAAATAAATTATCTTCATTAATTACTGCAACCATATCTCCTTGCTTAAATATAGATTCAGAAAATAATTTTAATCTAATAGCATCAACATAATAATTACCATCAAACTGATAAATTGTTCTAAAGGCAAAATTATTAAAAATTGTTGGATTTAAAAAATATCTTTCAATTTTATGACCTCTTTCACTGGCTATATTAAAGATATAATTCTTAACACGATAATAATTAACAGAGCCAACCGCAACATATGAAAGAGCTATAATTAAGCCCCACTTCATTATAATTGTAGATTTTTTTATATAAGATAAAATTATTGCAAATATTAGAGGTATGGTAAATAAAGGATCAATAATTGAAATATAACCTAAAGTTACACGATAATCTGAAATAGGCCAAAATAAAATTGTGCCATAGCTAGTAAAGCTATCTAATATTCCATGAGTTAAGTAACCTAAAAAAGAAAATAAATAGATATATCTAAATTTTAATTTTTTTCTAAAAAATAAAAGCCAAAAAAAACAAGCAACTAAAAATGCACCAATTGGTACAAAAAATAATGAATGAGTAAAATGTCTATGGAAATCCAAAGCTAAAAGAGAATCAGCATCTGAAGAAATAAAAATATCTAAATCAGGTGCCATTCCTGCAATAATACCTATAATTAAAGCATATTTAAAATATTTTTTCTTAGCATAAGAAAGTGATAAAGCAACACCAAATGCACCTTGTGAAACTGGATCCATATTTTTTACAATTTATTATTAAATTATAATTAAAAATTTAAAATAATACTATATTAACTAATAAATATAACAAACTAAAAAAAATAATGCCCAAGATAAAAAATATATCAGCTAAAGAGTTAGATAAATTAATAAAAAAAGAAAAAATTATAATTATAGATGTACGCGAAAAAATAGAACATAAAGCATGCTCTATCAAAAAATCGATAAACATACCTTTAGATAAAATTAATATTAAAGATAAATTATTTAATCAAAAAAACACCAAAATCATTATCCATTGTGAAGCTGGCAATAGATCCAAACTTGCCTGTGAAAAATTAAAAAACAACTCTAATATAGAGATTTACAATTTAAATGGCGGGATAAGTGAATGGAAAGAAAATAATTTTACCATAATTGAAAATAAAAATATAATCTCAATTTCAAGGCAGGTACAATTATCAATTAGCTTATTATCTTTAATTGGACTAACTCTTTATTTCATTACTAAACAAGAAATATTTCTTTTAATACCTTTGATAATGGCCTTAGGATTATTAAATGCAGCAATTACTGGCTGGTGTGGTTTGGCTAAATTACTAATGAAAATGCCTTGGAATAGATAATCTATGCAAAATAAATTTTACTAATTACCTAATTAGAGTTGAAATCCCTCTATATAAACTATCCATAAAACTTCTCTTACTATTGGCTTGTTGTTGAATAGATATTAATTCAGTTAATGAATTTATTTCTCCAAATAAAGACTCTAAAACCATATTAGGTCTTGCATTACTTGCAGCATTGGCACAACCCGTTACATCAGATCCAATTATTGTTTGCGCCTGTTTAATCTGTCTTATATAATATGGCTGAGATGAAACAAAGCAGAAATTAGCTCCAGATAACTGTTCCATTCTAGTCATATATCTAAAAGCTCTTAAAGTTGTTTCAGTAGTAGGTCTATTAATATTTTTCTTAGTTCTTGTATCAATTCCACCATTACAAATTATTATATTTTTCTCTGGAAATATTTCACGTGCTAATTTATCTGACAAATCTGATTCATTAGGCCATCTTATATTATATTTTTTTTCAATATCATTACAAATCCTTTTCCTTACAGAACTAAGATTAAAATTATTCTCTTCATATTCTTCAAAGATACTATTAATATCATTTTGTATTGCAGTTATATCGCATGAAGGATTCATATATTTAATCAAACCTAATATTAAATCTTCACCAGTTATATTTTTACTTTTTATAACTTCATTATCTCCTGTATAAATTGGCCATAATTTTCGATTACCAGTTAAAATATATATTTTTTTATTTGTAAAATCCGGAACATTATCATTTAAAAATTGAAGCCTTAATTCTAACGCTGATTGGCTAGCCCCAAAAACTACATAAATATCTGCATCTATATCAGGTTTTATTTCCTGAATATTATTTAATTTTCATAAATAACCTTGTAATTCATCATCACAAGAAACATCATGCATTTGCTGTCTTTCACCCGTTCCCCTCAAAACTTTAAAAGCAGTTTGACCCAAATCATTAAATTTCTTTTTTAATTCTTCAATATTACTTGATTCAAGATCTGAATTTAATATTCTCTCTAACTCTTGATCTGGTAATTTACTATTTATAACTGAACCATTAAATTTATTATCAAAAACACCTAATATATGAAATATTTGCACTATTGATTCAATCTTTGGCTTATCATAACCAAATGTTTCTAATGCGTTTTTAAGTGTTGATTTTACCATAATTTTAAAATAATAAAAATTATAGCATGATTTTTAACTCACATCAAATATAAATTCACAAAAGATTTTAATATGCCTCATATAATATTTGAATATAGCTCGAACATCATTGAAAAAAATAATTTAGAATCATTATTCCCTGAAATTCATCAATTATTAGAGCAAGAAATTTCAGCAAAAATCTCAGAATGCAAAACAAGAGCAATTGAACATAAGTCATTTTTAGTAGGAGAAGAAAATAATAAGCAAAATGCATTTATTCATCTTACAATTAAAATTATGCCAGGCAGATCAGATGAACTTAAAAATAATTTAGCAAATGAAATTAGCAAAAAACTTACCAGTTTTTTTCTTGAATCACAAAAAAAATTAGAAATTAAATTCTCAATTGAAATATCTGAATTAGAAAATTATCACAAATTTTAGCTAAAAAAATGCACATAATTAATCCCTCACAAATCTTTAATTTTAACAATTACTCTAGATTAATAATTTTACTAATTCCACTATGTGCAGTAATTGGCAGGGCAGCTATAGATATTAATCTTAGCTTGATTGCGCTCTCTACTTTAATTTATATTGTTATAAAAAAAGACTTTTTTATATTTAAGGCATCTTGGTTCATTATTGCAACAATATTATAGTTATATTTGGATAGATGAGTAAAGGATTTGTAAGCAAAGATGAGTGATCTTTAGTAAATGTGAGTACTCTAATAGCACTCTTGAGTAATGGCGGTGCGGAAGATGTGATTTACGAGCTTTTCGACGAATTTTTAATACAGTATTTATAAGGGTTTAAAGCCTATTTGGGTCTTCCTGGAAATTTCGAACTTTTATGCTTGTTGAGGCAAGCAACATCTAATGCGAACTAATTAGATATAATTGGATATTTTTATGGATATTTAATCTTTAATAAATTAAGCTTAGCTAAGCAATTTTAACCAAGATTAATTTATGATAAATTACAAAACTAATATCAATAATTATATTTTAAATCTAATTAGCGAGATTGACGAATTTAAAGGCAGGTGGCAAGCAATTAATACCTTGTCTCCGGATCGCTTAAAAATGCTCAAAAAATCAGCAACTATTGAATCAATCGCTTCAAGTACAAGAATTGAAGGTGTTAAACTAAGTGATGCTCAAGTAGAAACTCTGCTTTCCAATATAAACAAAACATCATTTAGAAATCGCGACGAAGAAGAAGTTGCCGGCTATTCTGACACAATGGATTTGATTTTAAGTAATTTTGACGATTTAGAAATTAGCGAAAATCATATTAAACAACTTCACTCAATTTTATTGAAACATAGCTCTAAAGATATTCGTTATAGAGGTGAATATAAAAAATTGGACAATCATGTTGTTGCTTTTGATGAAAATGGCAAAGAGATAGGTGTTGTATTTAAAACTGCCACACCATTTGAAACGCCAATGAAAATGATGGATTTAGTGGTTTGGATTAATAAATCTTTGGAATTAAAAGAAACTCATCCGCTAATCATAACTGGAATTTTTACCGTAGTATTTTTAGCAATTCACCCTTTTCAAGATGGTAATGGCAGGTTATCGAGAATTTTAACTAATTTATTACTATTAAAACTTGGTTACAGCTATATCCAATATAGTTCTTTGGAAAGTATTATTGAAGATAATAAAGACCTTTATTACAAAAATCTAAGAGACTGCCAGAAAACTTTAGATAGCAAAAAAATCAAATTTGAAAATTGGTTAATATTTTTTCTTAAATCTCTAAAAAAACAAAAAGATAATTTAGAGAAAAAAATTAAAGCTGAGAAAATTCTGCAGGAAAATTTTGATAAATTGCATTTGCAGATCTTGGAAATTCTTAAAAATCACAATTCTCTTTCAGTTTCGGATATTCAAAAATTATCTGGCGCTAATTACAATACTTTAAAAGTTAAGCTGAAAAATTTGGTGCAGATGAAAAAGATTGTGTCGGTTGGTAAAGGTAGGGGTGTTGTTTATCAAATTAAAATAAATCAGAATTAACTATGAAAAGTAAAGCTTCACCAAGACAAGTGATGAAAATAATAGATTTAACAGAAAAGGAGATATGGAAAAACTATGGATCATATGATAAGGTTTTATCTTATATTAATAGATGGCAAGAACCAATATGGGATGTTAATAATACTGGATGGAATGGTCATGATGGGGTTAATTTTAAGATAATTTATAAAGATCAAAACAATACGCAAATTAACCTTATAAAGACTCTTAATCATATGGATGATGATACTTTGTTTCGTGTGGCAGTTGATATGGGCGTGCAAATTCCAAATATAATATATGCAGTTCCCCAAATTATTGATATTGCTGCCGATAATTACAAAGATGTTCATACGGTGCTGGAGAATGCTTTTAAAAAGGTAAATGAAGATCCATCGCATTCAATTGCGTTAGCAAATTCAGCACTGGAAACCATAATAAAAATAATATTAGAGGATATAAATCCAGACTATAATCGAAAACATTCTTTATACAAGTTATCTCAAACCATTGTTAAAACATTTAAAATTCATCATAACGGCAATGAAATTGAAGATATACGAAATATTGGGAGTGGATTATTAAACATAGCTCAGTCAATTGAAAATTTAAGAAGTAACCACACAAAAGAATCTCATGGTAAATTAGCAGATGACTATATAATTGACGATCCTTTATATGCTCAATTTTTAATTAATTCAGTTTCATCCGTTGGTTTGTTTTTGATAAATTTCTATGAACGAAAATACCAAAAAAAAGAAGAGATGATTGATGAATGTGATGATGTACCATTCTAGTATTAGGATTGAACACTCTCCGATTCTCCGCTTGGGCTACACCTTAAAGAATTCAATAATATCAAGGCTTAAAGAGTTATTCTTCCATTTTTCTTAGCAAAACTCTCTAAAATTTCCAAAAATTTTTATATTCCAAATTAGAAACTTTAATTATTTCTTCAAAATTCTGTCTCCGCTTTAGGAAAAGATAAAACTGATTAGAAATTATGAGGGGAGATGAGTAAAGGATTTGTGAGTAAAGATGAGTAATCACAAGTCAAATAAGAGTAGTTGTGAGTACTCCATAGTAACTCTGAGGGATGGCGGATGGGGTGGGATTCGAACCCACGATACGGTCGCCCGTATGCCAGTTTTCAAGACTGGTGCCTTCAACCGCTCGGCCACCCATCCAATTTTTGACTATAGCTTTAAAATATAAGCTATTTTAAGAAAGATGTATCTTATAATAATTTTTTTGTAGATCTCAAGAATTTTATTTATTAAGCTGCATAAATTAATAAAAATATCTATAGATTTTTGTGGCTAAAGCTAATAATCACTATAAATTAAACATAAGAACCTTGGCTTTCACTGTGGTGTTGTCGCTTTCATTAGTAATTTTGAAAACTTATGGTTGGTTGCAAACAGACTCTCTTAGCATATTAACATCTTTGCTTGATTCATCCTTGGATGTTATCGTATCATTATTAAATGCTTGTGCTGTATTATATGCTGTGAAACCTGCTGATTCCGAGCATCGTTTTGGTCATAATTCAATTGAGGATATTGTTGGTTTAATTCAAGCTACTTTTATTGGTGCTTCTGGTTTGTTTATTTTATTTGAAGCAGCTTTTAGAATGTCTACTCCTACAGAAGTTTTAAATACTGGCCTTGGCATAAAAATAATGATTTTATCCATTTTTACTACATTGCTTATAGTATTATATCAATCTGTTACTTATCGTAAAACTAAATCAATTGTTTTGCAGGCAGATTTATTACATTATTTATCAGATTTTTTGGTTAATTTGGCAATTATTGCTTCGCTTTATTTACATAATAAATATGCCCAACTAGATACAATTATAGCCTCTATTATTGCTTTTTATATAATTAGTGCTGCTATTAAATTAGGTAGAAGAGCCTTTAATAATTTAATGGATAAGCAATTAGGTGAAGAAGATATAAAAAAAATAAAAGCAATTATTAAAAAACATAAAGGTATTTTGGGATATCATGCTTTAAAAACTAGAAGATCTGGAAGTAAAAAATTTATACAATTACATATTGATCTTAAAGCTAGTTTAAACCTAGAAAAAGCTCATGAAATTGCTGATAAATTAGAAAGAGATCTTATGAAAATATCTCCAGATACAGAGGTGATAGTTCATACAGATCCAGTTAAATAAGAGGAATATTATGGACCAAATTGCAAATAGAAATTTTATTTTAGAAGTAGTTAAAGCTGTAGAAGCAGGTATTTTTAAGCAAATTAATGGCAGGATAGTTTACTCTCCTCTTAAATTGCTAATTAAGCTATTAATTAAGGCAAACCCTGATTTAATGGAGCAAATAAGGATGAGAGTTACTAGTGATTTAGAATTTAAATTTAGCGAAATAGCTAATTATCAATTAGAGTTATTTTCTCAAGATGGGGCTTTGACAGAGCATGGTAAAAAAGCATTACAAATTTCATATAATATTGGTATTTTTTTAATGAAGGATAAATTATCAGTGAAAATTGCTTTTAAAATTTTAAAAGATCCTGATTTAAGAGAGGAATATTACCATTTTATGTTAAATTCTGTAACTAATTCAGTAGAAGCTATTATCAAAAATAATAGTTTAACATAAGGTAAAGACTAAATAATTATTTATTAAAAACTTTACATCATTTTGATTAAAGCATAAAATTTAATTGTGTTTTACACTATAACGATAAACGCTTTTTGTAATAGATATTTTGGACCCGGGGGCGGTACCCGGCACCTCCACCATAAAATTAAGGGGGTGACATAGTTTCGACAGGATATTGAAAGAATTAGTTTTCGTTCAGGCTGATTAGCCTGGTTGGCAATAGCCAATAAATCATCAATTTTATAATTGCAAACGATAATTTTGCAGTGGCTGCGAATGATAATTTCGCAGTTGAGTATGCAGCTGCAGCTTAAATTTAGTCAATTGACGATTTAAGCACTAGTTGCATAAATGCGGTTTTTGGGGGTGCCGAGCAACAGAAACCCCCTTTTAAATTATTAAAATGCTTCAAAAATAGATAATTTAAGTTTATAAATATTTGAAAATTGTTAATTAAAGCATAAAGCTCATGTCAAGTAACCAAGCAAAAATAGCAGAAATAGAAGAATTAAAATCCAAGCAAGAAACTACAAAGAGAGCTATAAGCCCTGGGTTAGAAGAAGTAATTTATGACTCATTTAAAGTTTTGGATCATGGTTTTGTTCGGGTTATTGATTATATGGGTAATGATTCGGCAATTGTACAGGCGGCAAGAGTTTCTTATGGTTCTGGAACAAAACAATTGCGTCAAGATCAGGGTTTGATTAATTATTTAGTTAGACATAGACATACAACTCCGCTTGAAATGTGTGAGATAAAATTTCACATTAAATTACCAATATTTATTGCTCGCCAATGGATAAGACATAGAACGGCAAATGTTAATGAATATTCGGCTAGATATTCAATTTTAGCTAAAGAATTTTATATTCCAAATAGAGAAAATTTAGCAGCGCAATCTAAGATTAATAATCAGGGTAGAGGAAATGTTTTAAATGATGAGGAGGCTAATAAAGTTTTGCAATTGCTAAAACAAGATTCAGAGCAAACTTATGCTCATTATGAGGAAATGTTAAATTTAGATCCAGAAGGAAATGTCTTGGATGAAAATAAAGACGGCTTAGCAAGAGAATTGGCGCGTATGAATCTAACTCTTAATTATTATACTGAATGGTATTGGAAGATTGATTTACATAATTTGTTGCATTTTCTTTATTTGAGAGCTGATAATCATGCTCAATATGAAATTAGAGAATATGCTAAAACTATGTTAAAATTGGTTGAGGCTTGGGTACCTCTTACTTATAAGGCTTTTATGGATTACAGACATGATGCTGTAGAGCTCTCAGGAAAGATGGTAAATGCTTTAAAAAGAATTCTTAAAAATGAAAAGGTGACTGAAGAATCATCTGGAATGTCAAAAAGAGAATGGATAGAATTTTGTAATAAATTTGATATTAAAAATTAGCTTGCGAATTGTTCTTTAAGAATTTATCTTGCTAAAGATTAAGAGATGAATAAGTGAAAAAACTGGCTATAATAATTCTACCTTTATGTTTAATTTCATGTATTGAAACCGTTGCTGTTGCTGGTCTTGGTAGTGCTTATTTAGTTACAAGAAATAAGCCGGTTAAAGATAGCTTTAAAGATACAAAAATTACGGCAGAAATTGCTCAGCATATTAATGTTTTTAAAAATAAATTTGCTCTAAGAAATATTTCTTTCAATGTATATCAAGGTAGAGTTTTACTTACAGGTAATAGTAACAACAAGAAAATTCTTGATAAAGTCATAAAAGATATTTGGAAAATTAAGGGAGTAAAAGAAGTAATGAATGAAACTGAAATTAAGACAAAGCCATCTCGAAATATTATTTATGACCATTTCTTGGCAAGTCAAATAAAAACCAGGTTATTTTTAAATGAAAAAATCAAATCCCTAGATATTAATGTTGAGGTATATGATAAAAAAGATTATTTGATAGGTAATTTACCATCTGATAAAAAAATAAGAATTGCAGCTAATATTGCTGCTAGAGTAAAGGGAGTAAAGTCAGTTATTTCTTATCTTAGAAAAGCTAACAATGTTTCATAGCTATATGCCTACCGCTTTATTAGAGGCAAAAAAAGCATTAGAAAAAAATGAAATTCCTATTGGAGCTATAATTGTAAACCCTACTACTAAAGAAATAGTAGCTAAGAATCATAATTTAACCAAAACTAATAATAATCCCTTAGCTCATGCGGAAATAAATGTCATTCAAGATGCATGTAGTAAATTGCAGCAATTTCGTTTAGATGGCTTTGATTTATATACAAGTTTAGAGCCATGTGCAATGTGTGCAGCTGCAATTGCAACAGCTAGAATAAAAAGGCTTTATTTTGCGCTTAAAGATGATAAATATGGAGCTGTTATCAGTAATTTAGATTTTTTTAATTCAAGTGCTTGCCATCATAAAGTAGATTATTATTATGGATTTAATGAGATTGAAGCAAAAGAATTATTACAAGAATTTTTTCAGAAAAAGAGAAAAAGCTAATTATGTATAAATTTATAGTTACATTTTTGATATTATTGTTAGTCGATAATTCCCTTTTTGCTAAAGATATTCCTGCATATATTGATTCTGAAGATGAATCTACTTCTTTTGATTACAAACAAATTAAGCCTTTAAAAAAGAAGAAAATTAAAAATTATTCTCAAGAGAGTTTTGCCAGAGATAAAAATAACGATAAAGCATTTACTTTGTCAGAATATTTAAATTCATTACAAGAAAAAAAAGAAATTAACGCTACTAAGGAAATAATTGAGGAGGCGGTTTTAGAGTTTAAGAAAATTCCAGGTTTAGAGTTTGAAGATTCGCATTATTACAATATTGTGAGTTTGAAAGCTCAGCTTAGACTCAAATGCCCTGTTACTCCTTCATTAAAAAATGTGCCCTCTAATAAGCCAGCAGCTTTTTCTTTGTCTAATAATTTAAGAAGGGCAAGTAAATCTCCTTATATTGCTTCAGGAGATATAATCTATGTGCAAGGAACAGTAAGGGATGTTAATTGTACTCCAGTTCCTAATGCTATTGTTAAATTATGGCAAACTGATGCTTATGGTAATTATGATAATCAGGAAGCTGAATTTTTAGGCTCTGCAACTGCAGTTGCTGATAATTTGGGTAATTTTTCTTTTATTACAATTCTACCTAAAGAATATATGCCTAAATTTATTTATGAGAGTTTTTTAGCTCCGCATTTAAATCTACATATTTCTCATAGCTCATTTCCTGATTTATTAACTAGAATATATTTTCCAGAGCATATTTTAAATGATGCTGATTCAGAATTAAGCTCCTTAGATCCTTTTTCAAAAGATTTATTGATATCTGAATTAGTTCCCGTAAATATGGATAATTTGAATGAAGGGTTTTTTATGTTTTTTGATGTAACATTAGATGGTGTATCCAAATATAGGCGTTTGTAAAATTAGATCAGCTCTTTTAGCTCATCTAGGTAACTCATCGGTAATTTTAGGCCTTCCTTCCAGAAATTTTTATTGCTAGCATCCAAGCCAAAAGGAGCAAGTAATTCTTTATGGTGAAGTGTTCCTCCTGCAGATAAGGCATTAAGATATTTAGTCTCAAAGTTTTTTAATCCTGATTTATAGGTTAAATAAAGAGAATTTACTAGTAAATTACCAAATGCATAAGCATAGACATAAAATGGTGAGTGAATAAAATGTGGTATATAAGACCAGAAATATTTATATTCAGCATGGAATTTAATCGCTGGTCCTAGGCTTTCTTTTTGGGTTTTTAGCCAAATTTCATTGATTTCGTTAATGTTTATTTCTGCAATTTTCCTTTTATGGTGGATTTGATATTCAAAATCATAAAAAGCTATTTGCCTTACTATAGTATTTAGAGAATCTTCTATTTTATTAATCAGTAAGAATTTTTTTTCCTCTTTAGTTTTAGATTTCTCTAACAATGATTCAAAAACTAATTGTTCACCAAAGATTGATGCTGTTTCTGCTAATGTCAATGGTGTGTCTGCCATTAATGCTCCTTGTTTTCTGCTTAAATATTGATGAATACCATGGCCTAATTCATGCGCTAAAGTCATTACATCACGAATTTTACCTTGATAATTTAGCATAATATAAGGATGAGTTGAAGGTGCTGATGGATGGGAAAAAGCACCAGAATCTTTTCCTTTTTTTGGAGGAACATCAATCCAATTATTCCTAAAAAATAACTCTGCTATTTCAGCCATTTCATTTGAAAAATTAGCATAGGCCGTAAGAACTATTTTTTGAGCTTCTTTATAATTAATTTCTTTTTCTTTGAAATTGCTTAAAGGAGCATTTCTATCCCAATAATCTATTTGTTTGGAGCCAAATAATTCTGCTTTGATTTTGTAATATTGATGCGAAAAATTTTCATAATTTTCTTTAACTGCGCTATATAATGAATCAATAACTTCATCTTCAATAAAATTACTAACATTTCTTGCTTTAACTGGATGCTCATAATTTCTGATTTCATCCTCTATTGCTTTATCCTTGGCAAGAATATTAGTAATAAAAGCAAATATTTTTATGTTGGTTTTTAATGTTTTGCCAATTGATTTTGCTGCTTTTTTTCTTTCTTCCTGATTATTACTAGATAATAAATTAAAAATTTCAGCAGCGCTTAGATTCTTACTGCCATATCTAAATTCTAATCCTGCCATTGTTTCATCGAATAATCTTGACCAAGCCTGGTTTGATGTTTGATGTTTTTTATGAAGTATTTCTTCAATATTTCGGGATTTTTGATATTTCTTGTTGCTACGAATATCTGTAATAAAGGGTTTATATTTATTTAAATTTTTATCTTCTAATAATTTATTTAAATTTTTTTCTTCTAAATTTGCTATATCTAAGGGGAAGAAAATAATTTTTTCGCTAATTAGGTTAAGTCTTTCTAAGATATTTTGGTAAAAACCTGCTTTATCATTATTTAGCATATCTGTTACAAAATAGAGATAGGCGTAGGTTGCTATTTTAATTTCAAGGTCACTTATTTTTTCGTAATTTTTAACTGCTAAATATAATTCTTTGCCATTAAGGTCCTTGATTTTATTTAAATAATTCTTATGGAATAAATTAGTTTCTTTATTTAAAAAATTAAGGTCCTTAGTTAATTGAGGATCATTGTTATTTAAATATAAGTCTTTTAAATTCCAAGTTGGTAACATAGTTTTAGTAATAAATTAATATGATATTAATGCTATATTATTATTTTATATTTGCAAAAGATTAAGGATTATGATATTATACTAAAATAATTTATTTAAGAGAGTTAGATATGAATAACGAAAGTATTAAAAAAGAAGAATCATCTACTAACACAGCTTCAACAAAACCAGAACCTGGAGAAGCATTGGCTAATGAAGAGTTGAAAAGGCTTTTTGAGCAACAAGAGAGAGTAAGGTTTCTGGAACAGGAATGGGCAAAAGAAATTCTAGAGCAACAAGCAATGCAGGAGCAAAAAGAGGAAATGAGGCTTAGGGAACAGTCACGGGCAGGAGAAACTTCAGAGGATTCAGCAATGCAGAAGCAAGAAAAGGTAAGTGCGATCAAAAATATGGAAAAAAATAATGCACCACGGCCTCCATTATTAGAAGTGGGAAATTCATTTGTTACGCGAGTGTTAGTAGAAGAAATTAAAAGCAATTTGTGTTTTGGTAGATCTAATTAAAATAATTTTTCTTTAATTATGAAATAAAAATGTTATTTATTTATTTTTATTTTATTAGATGGAAATTTTAGAACTTTTTATTCAAAATATTACATCTCCTCCTATTTTATTTTTTGTAGTTGGAGTAATAGCTGGTTTTTTAAAGTCTGATCTTAATGTTCCCCCGCAAATTAGTCGTTATTTTTCAATTTATTTGATGATGGCTATAGGTTTTAAAGGAGGGGTTGCAATTGCAGTTGCTCCAGAAATTAATGCTCAAATTTTTTGGGTGTTTTTTATAGGTATATTAACTGGATTTACACAGCCATTTATAGGTTATTGTTTATTAAGATTAACTACAAAATTAGACTCTGCTACTTGTGCTGCTATATCTGCTCATTATGGTTCTATAAGTATGGTTACTTTTGTTACAGCCGTAGCATTTCTAGACTTTAATGAGGTTGTGTATGCTGGCTATATAGTTGCTGTATTAGCTTTAATGGAGGCGCCAGCGATTTTAACTGGTTTATTTATTGCTAATAAAACAGAGCCGAAAACTGTAAATTCAACAAATAAAGCAACAACTAGATTAATGAAGGAAATTTTTACCAATGGTGCAATTTTATTACTTACAGGATCATTTTTAATTGGTTTTTTAAGCGGTCAAAATGGTATGGATAAAATGAAAGGTTTTTTTGTTGATCCTTTTTATGGTTTTTTGGCATTTTTTTTATTGGATATGGGGCTAGTTGTTTCAAGGCAAATTCATCATTTAAAAGAGTTTAGTTTTAGATTGTTTTTATTTGGTATTTATATGCCTTTTATGGGTTTTGCTATTGGTTTATGTGCTAGCTATATGATTGGTTTGGATCTTGGGACGGGTTTTTTATTTTCAATGTTAATAGCTAGTGCTTCATATATAGCTGTTACGGCTGCAATGAGGTTGGCCTTGCCGGAAGCTAAGGCTGGGATTTATATACCAATGACTTTAGCTATTACATTTCCTTTTAATATATCTATTGGTATACCCTTATTTTATTCTGTTGCTAAATATTTTTTAAATTAAATATGAAAAAAGCTTTTTCCTTAATTGAACTATCATTTGTTATAGCTTTAATGGGTTTGTTTGCAGTATCTGTAGTTGCGGCTAATAATTTTATTGAGCAGATAAAATTATCTTCTTTTATTAAGCAAGTAAATGGTTATAAATCATCAATAAAATTATTTAAATTAACTTATAATTCTTTGCCAGGAGATTTTCCGAAGGCGAGCTCAATTATTAATAATAATGCAAGTGATGGCAATGGTGATGGTGTAATTGATTGGAATGATGAAAATTATTATGCTTGGAATCATCTATCTTCAGTTGAATATATAAAAAATGATTTTAGTGGGGTGGCTACTTCTGGTATAGCAGTTATTAACGATAATGTACCTGAGGCTTTAATATCCAAAGCTGTTGGTTATAGTTTAGCTTTTGTAAATGGTTCTGAGTCGGGATATGGTTATGTTGCAGGTGAATCTAGAAATGTTCTAGTTGTTGCAAGAGAGTGTCCAACTTGTAGTAATTTTAGGTCGGTTGGGAAAAATTTTCTAACAACTATAGAGGCATATAAAATTGACAAGAAATTTGATGATTCTTATGCTAAAACAGGTTTAATTTATGGAGCTCAAGTTTCTTCATCTAATGATTGTTATGAATCATTTAGTAATGAATATGATTTTGCAAGATTAGGGGAGCAATGTTTTTTAATGTTTAATCTTGAGGAGTTATAGAGAATATAGATAATTGGTAATTATTTATGATTTTTTTTAATTTTTATGAAAAATAAACCTCTTAAGCAGATAGATGAGTTGGATGTTCAGATTGGCAAACAGCTGCGTAAAAGAAGAGAAAAGCTATCATTTTCTCAAACTGATTTAGCTAATATCCTGAAAATTTCATATCAACAAATACAAAAATATGAAAAAGGTGATAATAAAATACCTGCCGGTAGATTATTTCAATTTGCAAAATTACTAAAAGTTACACCTGATTATTTTTTTGAGGGAATTGTTTTAAAAAAAGATGAGGTTCAAGAAAAAAAATATTTGCAGTTGGAAAGAAGTCAATCATTAAACATTCTTCTGGTTGAGGATAATCCGGTTGATGAGATGTTAACTCTTGATGCAATTAAAACCAGTAAAAGTGATTCTAATATTGTTTTATTACATGATGGTGTTCAGGCGATAGAATATTTAAAAAATCTTGAGGATTTAGCTGTGAAAAAAAGGCCAGATATAATTTTATTGGATATTAATATACCCAAAAGAAATGGTTTAGAAGTTTTGAAAGAGATAAAAAGGGATAGAAGAGTTAAGCATATACCTGTAATTATTTTAACAAATTCAATAAATCCAAAGGATATGCAACTTAGCTATCAATATAATGCCTGCGGATTTGTTAATAAATCATTTAATATTGATGATTTTAATAGAAAAATAGCTCTAATAATAGATTATTGGGCAAGTGTTGCAATACTCCCTTCAATGCAAGCTGTTTAGACTGTTAATTTTATATGTTAGATTTTGCGTAAGCGTTTTTAAGAATGAAATCAATTCTATCTCTGTGAAGTTTGAATTTTTCTAATTCTTGTCCTTTTAAGGTTACTTTGGATTCGGGTTTTAATCTTCTTGGATTAACAGCTTTTCCTTTTCTATATACCTCGTAATGAAGATGTGGCCCAGTTGATCTTCCTGTGCTACCTACATAACCAATAATTTGTCTTTGCTTTACTTTAGAGCCATTTTTTAATCCATTTGCAAAGCGTGACATATGAGCATAAGCTGAGCTGTAAGTACTATTATGTCTTATTTTTATATAGCGTCCATAACCACCTTTCCAACCTAAAAATGTGATAGTTCCATTTCCAGATGCAAATATTGGAGTACCGGTTCTTGCGGCAAAATCAACGCCTTTATGTAATTTTGTATAGCCTAAAATTGGATGTTTTCTATAGCCAAAATATGAGGATATTCTTGCCCCGCTAACAGGCGTTCTTAAAAGTGCTTTTCTAACAGAGCTTCCTTTATTATCAAAATATAATGTGCTTCCTTTTGTTGTGGTGTATTTATAATTTACTAGCTCTTTACCGTTGCTTATAAATTTGCAATATATTATGTCGCCATTTTTAATAAATTTTCCTTCTCCATCATAGAAGCTTTCGTAAAAAATTTGAAATTTATCTCCTTTTCTAACATCTCTTTGGAAATCTAAGTCAAAACTGTAGAATCTTATAAATTCTAAAATCATCGCAGCTGGTATGCCTGATTTTAAAGCATCTTCATAAAGGGATGATTTTATTTTGCCTGACTTTACTTGTAATTTAGAGAATAGTTCTGGGGTAATTTTACTTGCGAAAAATTCACCTTTTTTAGTTCTAATTATTTCGAATTTGCTATTGTCAGAAGTATATATATTTATTTTGTTGATAAAAACTCTTTCTTCTATGTCTTCTAATGTTTTTTCGTGATACTCTACTGATATTTTATCACCAACTTGTATTTTATTTGCTTTGAAAATCTTGTTGAGTGCATTAATTGCTGCATAAATATCTATGCTTTCTACTTTTAATTTTCCTAAAATATTACCAAGATTGTCACCTTTCTTTATTTCCTGAAAGTGCATTTTTTTTTGGCTATTTTCTTGCTGTTTGATTGCTGGTGTGTTTTTTGCTTCTTCTCTAGGTTCTGTTTGAACCATTTTCTTTACAAAATATTTATTCTCATTTAAGAATAAATAATATGAAGATATTGATATAACTAGCAAAAGTAGAAATATTGCTGATATTTCATATTTAAGTGTAATGTTTTGACTATCGCTTTTAGATGTTTTATTAGAAAAGCCCAATATATCTACATTAAAAATTAGTTTCCAATGTTTAATATAAACACAATAATTTCACAATAAAAAAATGTCTGAATTAGGATTAAGACAATTATTTTTAGATTTCACTGCCAATAGGAATGCTAATAAACAGAAATTTATTTTGTCTGAAAGTAACAAGGAGGCTTTTCTTTATGTTGCGGGATGGCCAAATTGGCATGGTTATGCAAATTTAGTCTATGGTCCAAAAGGTAGTGGAAAAAGCTTTATTGCTGAATTTTGGGGTAATAATCTTGGAGCTGTATCTATTGATCTTTATAAAACACCGAAAAGGAGTTTGAATGAATTACTCAAAAAACATAAATATTTTATATTTGATGATTTTGATTTTTACTTTACTAGGAAAAATTTATTAAGAAATTTGGATAAGCATGAATATGATTCTTTTGATAATGCTTTTCAGGATATTCTGGATTATATAAAGAATGAACAAAAATACGCTTTCTTAACTAGTAATATAGCTCCAAATAAATTAAATATTAAAACACCTGATTTACAAAATAGAATAGCTGCAATTAATAGCTTTGCTATTTTTTCTCCTGATAATTCTGCTCTTAAAAATATGTATGAACAGAAATTCTCTCAATATCATATGGAAACAAAACAACAAATAATAAACTATTTGGCAGATAATTCATATAGCTCTTATAAACTTGCTTTAGAAAATTTTGAGAAAATTAAAAATTATAGCTTCTCTAATAATATTCATCTTTCATTACAAGATGTTAAAGAGCTAATATCCTCATGATATATGATTTATGGATGATTTGAAAGATCTAAAAAAACTACTTAAGAGAGCTGATTCTGAAATATTTTACATAATAAGCCAAGAAGAGGAGGATATTGTTGTTGCTTTGTTTATCTTGAATTATGAAATTGCTAAAATTTTTGCTTTTACCACTGAAAAAGAAATAGCTAAATTAAGATTTGTTTGGTGGCAAGAGCAAATAGAGGCTGTTTTTTTTAAAGATGTAAAAATAGAAACACCTTTATTAAAATTGTTAGTTGATATAAAGGAAAAATATAAATTAAATTTTGCTGATTTTAAAGTAATTTTAGAGGCCCAATCTTTTAATTTAAATGAAGATAAATTTAAAAATGATAGTGAATTAAAGAAATTTGTTGAAGAAACATTTTATCAAAATCTTTTAATCATAATTAAGGCAAAAAATATTTGCTTATCTAGTGATGCAAAGGATATGTTAAAGAAATATTCTTATATGTTAAAATTAGCTAGAATTGTCAATTCTTTAGCTAGTAGAAATTATAATATTCATCCTTTTATAACAGAAGATTTAATTAAAAGCTTGGAATCTGAAAAAGCTTTTAAAAGAAATGAAATAGCTATTTCAAAATTAAAAGATAAGTTAAAATTTTTATTAAAGGAATGTAAATATTATAATACTGAAAGTAAATTTTTGAATAATTTTCAGCTATTAGTGCAATTTCAGTCTAAGAATATTGTAAAATATGCTGATTTAAGATCGGAAATAGTCTTTTCTTCAATTGGCTTTAAGCTGTTTAAATATTTAAATTTATTTAAGAACAATAGATAAAATGAAATCATATATTTTAAAGAGATTATTGTTAATTTTTCCGACGTTATTAGGGATTTTGCTTGTAAATTTCATGATTATTCAATTTGCTCCAGGAGGTCCTGTTGAGAGAATAATATCTACTCTTAATAATCATGATGTTTTTCAATCTAATATGATTAATCAGGGATCTTTAATTGCTCATAATAATGATAATAAATATATGGGTTCTGAGGGGCTTGATAATGATATATTGCAAGAGATAAAGCAGAAATATGGTTTTGATAAGCCTTTATATATTAGGTTCTTAATTATGTTAAGGCAATTTGTAACTTTTGATTTTGGCGAGAGTTTTTTTAAGGGTAAAAAAGTTATTGATTTAATTTTGGAAAGACTTCCTGTTTCAATATCGTTGGGGATATGGTCTAGTTTAATTATTTATTTTATTTCAATACCTCTTGGGATTAGAAAGGCTGTTAAAAATGGTGCGAAATTTGATTTCTATACAAGTTTGATAATATTTATTGGTTATGCAATTCCTGCCTTTCTCTTTGCTATATTGCTTATAGTTTTATTTGGTTATGGAGGCACATTTCCTTTATTTCCTATTTCTGCACTTTCTTCTGATAATTTTCATGAGCTTAGTTTTTTTGCTAAAATAAAAGATTATTTTATGCATTTAATAATGCCTATAACCGCTCTTATAGTAGGTGGTTTCGCAAGTTTAACTATGCTTACTAAAAATAGTTTTATTGAAGAGCTTAATAAAGAATATGTTTTAACTGCTAAAGCAAAAGGTGCTTCAGAGATAAGGGTTTTATATGGTCATGTTTTTAGAAATGCTATGATTTTAGTTGTTTCGCAAATACCTGAATCAATTATTAAAATGTTATTTACTGGGGTTTTGTTAATAGAAATAATATTCTCTCTTGATGGTCTTGGTTTGCTAGGATATGAGGCTGCTATGAATAGAGATTATCCTGTTATTTTTGCTACAATCTATTTATATAGCTTAATTGCTCTTGTCTTTAACTTAGTTGGTGATATTTTATATGCGGTTATTGACCCGAGAATTGATTTTGAAACTAATAAAAAATAAGCTATGGATTTTAATGGAATTTTTAAGCAGGCTCAAACTTTAAAGTCTGAATTTGAGAAAAAACAAAAAGAATTTGAAAAAAAGGAATTTACAGGAGTTAGTGGTGGCAGTCTTGTACAAGTGACTATTAATGGAAAAGGTAAGGCTTCATCGATGAAATTAGATGATTCTCTTTTTAAAGAAGAGCAGGATGTTAATATTTTACAAGATTTAATTATTGCAGCTTTTAATAATGCAAAATCACAATTTGATGAAGAGCATAAAAAATTAATGTCTGAGGCTGCAGGTGGTTCTTCTTTTGGTGATTTTAATTTACCTGATGGGTTTGATAAATTTTTTAAATGAATAATGAAATAGAAAGGTTAATTGACCTATTTTCTTCTTTTCCAACAATTGGTAAAAAAACTGCAACCAGAATCATAGTAGATTTAATTTCTAAAAATAAAAATAAAATGCCAGTAATAGCAAATGCATTAAATGAAGCATTTTCTGCTATAAAAAATTGTGAAATATGTAATAATATTGATGTTGTTAGCCCATGCTCAATCTGTTCTTCTTACAAGAGAAATAAAGAAATTTTATGTATTGTAGAAAATATTGAAGATTTATGGGTCATTGAAAAAAATAATATTTTCAGTGGGGTTTACCATGTTCTTGGCGGAGTTTTATCTGCTGTTAAAGGTGTTGGACCTGATGATTTAAATCTTGAGTCTTTAAACGCAAGATTAGATGGGGTTAATGAAATTATTATAGCAGTAAGTAGCAGTTTGGATGGTCAAACAACAGCTTTGTTTTTAGCTGATATGTTTGCTAATAAGGTAGATAAAATAAGTAAATTAGGCTATGGTATTCCTTTTGGAAGTGAGATTGGTTACTTAGATGAGGGCACTTTGAATGCTGCTTTTCAATCAAGAAAAATTGTTTAATTGAATTTTAAATTTAAAGATATATCAGCAGCTTTTACTGAATGAGTTATTGCCCCAACTGAGATGTAATCTACACCTGTTTTGGCAATTTCTTGGACATTTTCAATGCTGATATTGCCTGAAGCTTCTATTTTTACTTTTTTATTAATTAATTTTACAGCTTTTGTTATTTCTGAAATAGACATATTATCTAGCATGATAATATCCACCTTATTCTGTAATGCTTCTTTTACTTGTTGGATATTTTCACATTCAATTTCTTTTATTAATGAAGATTCTTGGCATTTTTCTAATGCTTCTTTGATGCCACCTGCAGCTGTTATGTGGTTATCTTTTATTAAAATTTGGTCGTCTAGACAGAGGCGGTGATTTTTACCTCCTCCTATTTTTACTGCATATTTTGCCGCTAAACGATAAAAAGGTAAAATTTTTCTAGTATCTAAAATTTCTACGTCATATTGTTCTACAGCTTTTACAAATTTATTTGTTTTGGTGGCTATTGCTGAAAGATATTGTAGTAAGTTTAAACCTACTCTTTCGCCAGCTAATATTGCTTTTGCATTACCGTTTCCTGATATAAAAATATCGTTTTTCTTAATTATATCTCCATCTTTAAAATTTGAATTAATAGTGATGTTTTTATCAATTGATAATAAGGATTCATAAAAAAAATCAAGGCCGCATAATATCATTTCTGATTTAGCGATTACCTCAAATGAAATATTTTGCTTGTCATTAATTATAAGGTTTGAAGTTATATCTCCTGATGCAATATCTTCATTTAAAGCAAAATTAACTATTTCTTTTATGTATTTTTTATCCATTTTAATAAGTGTGGTTTTTATCTGGAAATTTTGTTTCTTTTACTTCCTTTGCATATTGTTTAAAAGCTTTATCAATATCACTGCGTAAATTTGCATATTTTTTGACAAATTTTGGCTGTTTGGAAGTTAGCCCTAATAAATCATCAGCAACTAATATTTGCCCATCACATAAATTATTTGCGCCTATTCCTATTAAAGGGATGTTAGATTTTTGTTTAATTTTTTTTATTAAATCTGCTTTAACTCCTTCAACAACAACAGCAAAGCAGCCTGATTTTTCTAATGCTATAACATCATTTATAATTTTTTTATCAGATGTTTTGTCTCCGCCTTGAATTTTATATCCCCCTAATTGATTAAATGATTGAGGTAATAATCCTACATGTCCTAACACAGCTATACCTCTATCTGTAATGAATTTTATGGTGTCTGCATAAATTTCACCTCCTTCTAATTTTATGGCATTTGCTCCAGTTTTAGCGATGATTTTTGCTGCGTTTTTAAAAGCTTGTTCTTTGCTTAATTGATAGGAGCCAAAATTCATATCAATAGTAATAAATGATTTTTTTGTTGCTTTCACTACAGCTTTGCCATGTTCAATCATCATATCTAAATTTACAGCTAATGTTGAATCCATACCATAGAGAGTCATGCCTAAGGAATCTCCTACTAAAATAATATCTGCTGAATTATCTGCTATTTCTGCTATGTTTTTTCCATATAGAGCAAGAGCTATTATCTTTTCTTTATTTTTGCTAATATTTTTTAAGTCATGTAAATTTAAGCGGGTCATTTTATAAGGAGACTCATAATTGCTTTTTGAACATGTAAGCGGTTTTCAGCTTCATCAAAAACTACAGATTGTTTGCCGTCAATAATTTCTGAATCTACTTCTTCACCTCTATGGGCTGGAAGGCAATGCATGAATAAAGCATCTTTTTTTGCCTGTTGCATGATTTCTTTGTTGATTTTAAAATCTTTAAAGGCTGCTAATCTTGCTTTTGCATTTTTATCTCCCATTGAGACAAAACAATCAGTTGTTATGAGATCTGAATTTTTAGCAGCTAATTTAGGATTTGAATATATTTCTACTAAATTTTGTTTTTTTAAATTATCGAGTAATCTTTTGTCAGGATAATAACCTTTTTTAAGCGCTAATGAAATTTTAAATTTAAATTTATCAGCCGCATTAAGCCATGAATTACATATGTTATTTCCATCGCCAATGTAACAAATTTTTTGTTTTGTTACATTGCCTTTCTTTTCATATAAGGTTAACAAGTCAGCTAAAATCTGGCAAGGATGATTAAAGTTAGTTAGGCCGTTTATAACTGGAATTGAGGCATGTTTAGCCAATTCTATTAGATCATTATGTTCGTTAGCTCTAATCATAATGGCATCTAAATATCTACTTAATACTTTAGCTGTATCGGAAATAGTTTCTCCTCTGCCAAGCTGCATTTCGCTGCTATTTAGAATTATTGCTTTTCCTCCCATTTGATTGATACCTACTTCAAAAGATACTCTGGTTCTTGTGGAGTTTTTTTGAAATATTAAGGCTATTTGTTTGTTCTTTAGCTTATTGTTAAAAGGTCTTTTTTTTAATTTTAAGGCTAATTTAATAATATTATCTAAGTCAGATTTAGACAAATCTGCTAGTGAAATAAAATCTTTTTTAAGCATAATCTTGAAACTCTAATAAGGATTTGTCAAAAATTTTAATGGTAAGATCAATTTCTTTTTTATTAATTACTAAAGGTGGAATTATTCTAATTACATCATTGCTTGCAGGGATAGTGAGGGCTTTATTATCTCTAAAAATATCAACTAATTTAAAATGATTTTTGTTGATTT
>CBFHSE010000012.1:0-38295 GCA_965658435.1 Rickettsiales bacterium
GATTTGATTTTTTTATAAGCATCATCAGAAGATAATATTCCTCCTGAGCCAATTATAGGGATTTTCCCTTTTAAAATTTTATAGGCAGAAGAAATTTTTTTATTAGATAATTCATAAAGTGGCTTGCCGCTTAAACCACCAATTTCATTTTTTCTCTTTTCAGATAAAGAAAAATCTCGGCTAATTGTTGTGTTACTTATTATAAGAGCGTCAATTGAATATTTAAGAGCTAAATTACAAATATCTTGTAATTCCTTATCTGTTAAATCTGGTGCTATTTTAAGGAATATTTTTGATTTATAAGATTTTTTTAATTTTTTTATAAAATCTTCTAATAAATCTTTTTTTTGCAAATCTCTTAATCCTTTGGTATTTGGAGAGGAGATATTTACAGTAAAATATGATGGTAACTCTCTGAAAAAATCAAGGAGCTTATAATAATCAGCAAAGCCATCTTTGGAATTTTTGTTTTTACCAATATTAATACCAAAAGTTAAATCTTTATAATTAGAGGTAATTATGTTTTCCATGAATTTATGAGAACCCACATTATTAAATCCCATACGATTAATTATAGCCCTATCTTTAGTAAGACGAAATAATCTTGGTTTAGGATTGCCGGGTTGGGGTTTGGGAGTAACTGTTCCAAATTCTAAGAAGCCAAAATTGAATTTTGCTAAGGAGTTTACAACTTCCGCGTTTTTATCAAAGCCTGCAGCTAACCCAATAGGGTTTTTAAATTTAATACCAGCAACATTACTTTCTAAGATTTTATTTTGACAATTTTTTCTAGCAAAAATTAATTTCTTTTTAAGTAGTAATATTATTAAATTATGAGCTGTTTCTGGTTTAACAATATATAAGAAAACACGATAAAGTTTAAATAAAGTCATTTTAATTTGAAAATTATTATGTTAATGTTAAAAAAATTAAAATTAAGATATTAATTCTTATAAATTGATTATGATAAAAATTTCTTTAATTGCAATTCTAGCTTTAAGCCTTTTAATTAATGCTTCTAATGCTAGTATAGAAGATTCAATTGAAAAGAATATTAATTCTGAAATCAAAGATATTCAAAATAGTAAATTATCAAAGGAAACTAAAGATTTATTAGGAGAAATATATAGTCGCAAATTGAAAGATAACAAGGCAAGAAAAAAGCAAAAAATAACAATTGATCGTTTCAAAAATAATAAAACTGACGGAAAAGAATATGAGACATTACAAGGTAATAATGGTATTAACATAGTTATTAAAAAACCAGGTAATAAACTTAAAAAAAAGCTAAAGCTTTATCAAGAAGCATTTTATGAGAGCAAAAATAAAAAATATGAATCAGCAATAATAAAATTCGAGAAAATATTACAACAATACCCACAAGACAGAATCGCTCTTTCTGGAGTGGCCTCTTCCTACCATAGAATTGGGGAGTTTGAATTAGCTAATGATTATTATTTAAAAGTTCTTAAACTTTATCCTAATGATCAGAAAGCAACTAATAACTTTCTAACATTATTAGCAGAAGAAGCACCAGATGAATCATTATTAGAGTTACTTAAATTAGACAGAATATCAAAAAATAATCCAGTTTTAAAAGCTCAAATTGCAAATTTATATGTTTACAAAAAAGATTATGAGGAAGCTCTTAATTATATACAATATGCTATCGTTATCGATAATAACAATCTTTCTTACCATTTTAATAAAGCGGTTATTCTCAATAAATTAGGTCTAAAAAAAGAGGCAAATAAAATTTTAAGAAGAATAATATCTCAAAATCACCACAGTGATCCAAGGATATCATTTGAAAAAATTAAAAAACAATTAAACTAAATAAATGAAATGAGTCACGCATCATTACTTGACAAAATATTAGTAATTACAAATCAAAAAACAGTCTCTGACATTTTTTTTAGTCCAGGTCTTCCTCCTGCTGTTCGCCAATTAGGTAATTTAAAATATATTTCAGATCAGAAATTAGAATCAGATGATATTGAAAAAATTATTTCTCTTACTATGAGTGAGGGGCAAAAAAAAACCTATGACAATGAATTTGAAATAGACTATGCCTACAATCACTACAATAAGTTTCGTTACAGAGTAAATGCTTTTAGAACAGTTAAAGGTCATGCAGCTACAATGCGAAAAATATCAACAGTGGTTCCTGATTTTCAAGAAATCAATGCTCCTTCAATAATTTTAGATTTGGTTAAAAAAGATCATGGTTTAATATTAGTTACGGGACCAACTGGATCAGGTAAGTCAACAACATTAGCCGCTGTAATAGATTATCTTAACAAATATTCAGCCAAACACATAGTTGCTATTGAAGATCCAGTTGAATTTATTTTTGAATCTAAGCAATCAATAATAAATCAAAGACAACTGGAAACAAACACCAAATCTTTTGCAAGAGCGTTAAGAAGTGCTTTAAGAGAAGATCCAGATGTTATAATGGTTGGAGAAATGCGTGATCCCGAAACAATTAGATTAGCGCTTACTGCTGCAGAAACAGGACATCTTGTTTTATCAACTCTTCATACAAACACAGCTTATGATTCTGTAAATAGAATTATTGATATATTCCCTCCGGAAACAAAAAAACTAGCGGTAACATTATTATCATCTTCATTAGTTGGTGTAGTTTCACAAAGGCTTGTTCCAGGAAAAGATATGAAATCTATGGTGCCTGCTCATGAAATTTTAGTTGCAACTAGTGCAGTTAAAAATCTAATCAGAGAAGGAAATATTCCTCAAATTGCATCAATGATGCAGGTGGGGCAAAAATTTGGTATGATTACAATGCAAGATAGCATTCAATCACTTATTTCAAGAGGTTTAGTTAGCTCTGAAACATTAAAGAATCTGACCAAGCAAGTAACTGAAAATGAAAATTAAAAATAAAATCAAGCATCTTATAGATGTTAACCAGTTGGATAAAGAAGATATTAAACAAATTTTTAACAGAGCTGACTTTTTTTATAAAAATCCTATTTCAAAAAAATATCTTGGAAAAAAATTAGTTAACTTATTTTTTGAGACTTCAACCAGAAGTAGGACTTCATTTGAAATCGCTTCTAAAAATTTAGGTATGGAAGTAATAAATATAGATATTTCATCTTTAGCTCTAAATAAGAAGGGTGAATCAGAGCAAGACACAATCTTAACTTTAAATGCATTAAAACCTGACTTTATTTCAATCAGACATAAATTTGGAGGTATAGTTGAAAAGCTTGCCTCATATAGCAAAAATGCTGCTATAATAAATGCAGGGGATGGTTCTCATGCTCATCCAACCCAAGCTTTACTAGATTCTTATACAATATATAAAGCTTTAAAAATGAAAGGGTTAGATGATTTTAAAGATACAAATATTACAATAACAGGTGATATAATAAATAGTAGAGTTGCGCGTTCAAATATTAAATTGCTTTCATATCTTGGCGCAAATATAACTCTAGCATCCATACCAACATTATTACCAAAATATTGGTTAGAAAAAAATATAAATATTACTTCGGACATTAATATGGCTGTAAAAAATTCTGATGTAATAATGATTCTTAGATTACAAAGAGAAAGAATGGAGAGTTCTTTTGTAACAAGTTTTTCAGATTATTATAAATTTTGTGGTATCAATTTAGATATTATTAAAAAATCTAAGAAGAAACCCATTATAATGCATCCAGGACCTATAAATAGAGAGGTTGAACTATCATCCGAAGTTGCGGATAATAAAGAAATAAGCGTGATACTTGATCAAGTAACAAATGGCATTGCCATTAGGCAGGCCGTAATAGAAAAAATGGCGGAAGGTTAATTTAGCCTTTTTTTTTGTCTAGAGTAAATTTAAAACCACAATATGGACATATTGTATCCTTTTTATCTGATAAAAAAAGGTAAATTTTAGGATGCTTAGATGATTTTTGGCTACCATCGCATGATATTTTAGCTGCTGTGGAGGTTATGTGGTTAATATTATTGTTAATCATTTCAATTTATTTAATAAAGGTAATAAATCATGGTTTTTATCTTCTAATTCTATAGGGTATTCTCCTGAAAAACAAGCATCACAATATTGAGGTTCGGAAGAACTTCTTTTTGTATAACCTAGTGCTTTATATAAGCCATCAAGAGAAATATAGGATAAAGAATCTACACCAATTAGGCTGGCTATTTCTTGGATATTATGATTAGCAGCTAATAATTGTTTTCTATCAGGGGTATCTACACCATAAAAGCATGAATGAGTTGTCGGGGGGCTTGAAATTCTCATATGAATTTCTTTAGCCCCACAAGATCTTAACATATCAACAATCTTCCTTGAAGTTGTTCCTCTAACAATTGAGTCATCTACTAAGACCACTTTCTTACCTTCAATAACAGCTTTATTAGCATTATGTTTTAGTTTTACTCCAAAATTTCTGATATTATCAGTAGGTTCAATAAAGGTTCTTCCTACATAGTGATTTCTAATAATACCATATTCAAAAGGAATTTTTGACTGTTCTGAATATCCCATGGCTGCTGGAACTCCAGAATCAGGAACAGGAACAACTATATCTGCTGATACAGAGTTTTCATTTGCTAATATTTTGCCAATATTTTTTCTAACTTGATAAACAGATTTCTCATCTATAATGCTATCCGGTCTTGCAAAATAAATATATTCAAAAATACAAAACTTACTTTTAGATTGTGGAAAAGGGTTATAAGAATTTAAACCATCTTGATTTATTATAACCATCTCTCCGGGCTTTATATCCCTAATAAAATTTGCACCAATAATGTCCAGAGCACATGATTCTGATGCTATAATATAAGAGTTATTTAACTTACCTAAAACTAAAGGTCTAATTCCAGATGGATCTCTTACTGCAATTAATGATTCATTACATAGAAAAGCTAATGAGTAAGCCCCTTTTATTTTATTTAAAGCATCAATGATTTTTCCTTCTATATTATTTATTTTGCTTTTTGCAATTAAGTGCAAAATAACTTCAGTATCCATAATTGAGTTAAATATTGCGCCTTCTTTTATTAACTCATTCTTAAGAGTTAAAGCATTGGTAATATTGCCATTATGCGCAATAGCTAGACCTCCAAATGATAATTCAGCAAATATAGGCTGGGAATTATTCGTATTTTTTTTACCAGCTGTAGAATATCTTACATGTCCTATAGCTATATCACCTGGTAATTTTTTTGTAATTTTATGATCATTAAAAATATCTCCTACGTGACCATTATCATGATGGCAGTAGAAGTTTTTTTTATTGCAGCTTACAATTCCCGCTGCTTCTTGACCTCTATGTTGTAATGCATGCAAACCTAATGCAGCTAGTACTGAAGCTTCATCAGCACCATAAATACCAAATACACCGCATTCTTCATGAAGCTGATCAAAATGTAAATCTAATGAATTCATAAAATTTTTTTCATTAAAAATAGTCAATTTATCTTAATTAACAAGATTTTACTATTTATTGTAATTCCTCAATAAGTTGTTCCATATCATCCATTGAATCTTTCTTATTATCAGATTCAAAATTTTTCAATTTTTTATAATGGTCAATAATCACCATCATATCCTCAACCTTATTTCCAATTGAATTATCACTTTTATCTTTATCTGATTGTGATTCTTGTTCTGGATTATCAAGTTTTTTTAGGAAGGGAAGTTGAAAAAAATCAAAATTTTGTATTTTCCCAATTGAATCCGCTAAATTTATTTCATATTTTTTGATTTCAGCAAAAATCATGCTATTATTTAGCCAATATGGTGTTGCACCTTTGTTAATCAGTAATATAATATTTGAAAATATCAGTAGGATGAAAGCATTTTTAATAAATGCTGTAAAAGCACCTAATGCCTTATCTATAATAATAGGAATAAAAATTCTCAAAAAAGAAACCAAAGGAATTAGCAATATTCCTAAGATAAAACCAATTAAAATATAAATTGTTATAAATACTGAAAAAATAATATAGCTATGCTGGGTTATTGTTACACCAAGATTTTTTTCTAAATATCCTGTAATAATTATGCAAATTATCAAAGCAACAGATAATTTAATTATAGAAGATATTTCTCCGCTCAATCCTCTTGCTGAACCAATAACCAGACCAATAAACAGAAAAGATAATATTATGATATCTGATAATTCCATTAGTTATGTTTGATTATAGTTAGGATTACAAACTATATAAATAATTATTTATCTCTTATATTCAATGATAAATATATTGAGTTTTTAACAACAAAGCCTAAAATAAACAAAGAAATAAAGATTATTAAATATATGTTTAAAGGCCTATATACAGCATTAATCACACCATTTAAAAATGGCAAAATAGATGTTTCTTCACTTGAAAAACTTCTTGAAAAACAAATAAAAGCAAAAGTATCTGGGGTAGTTATTGCCGGTACTACAGGTGAATCTCCAACATTATCCCATGATGAACATAATTATCTTTTAAAAACATGTTTAGATATTGTTGATAATAAAATTCAAGTAATTGCTGGAACTGGATCTAACTCAACTGAGGAGGCGCTATCATTAACAAAATATGCAGAAAAAATAAATTCAGATGCTGCTCTAATAGTAACTCCATATTATAATAAGCCTTCACAAAAAGGTCTTTATGAGCATTTTAAATTAATACATGATAATACAAATATACCAATAATATTATATAATATACCGGGTAGGTCTATTGTTAACATCTCTATAGATTTATTTAAAAAGTTAGCTTTGCTTACACGTATAGTAGGGGTAAAAGATGCAACAGGTGACTTAGAATTACCTAAAATAATTTCTAAAGAAATTGGAAAAGATTTTATCCAAATTTCTGGAGAAGATGCTACAGCAATAGAATTTAATATTGCGGGAGGTCAGGGTTGTATATCAGTAACCAGCAATATAATACCTGAATTATGCGTAGAGCAACAAAATTATTTTTTTGCGAAAGATATAGCTAATGCAAATAAATTAACAACAAAGTTAAAAGAAATTAATCAGGCTTTATTTTGCGAAACAAACCCCATGCCAGTAAAATATGCTGCAAGCTTAATGGATTTATGTGATTCCGAAATTAGATTGCCGCTTACAGATATAGAAGAACTATCTAAAATTAAAGTTCAGAAGGCCCTAAAAAATCTTTCACTAATATAATTATATATGCCAGTTGCTAAAATTATTATACAAAATAAAAAAGCTGGCTTTGAATATAACATAATTTCTACTTATGAAGCAGGAATAATTTTAAAAGGTCCTGAAGTAAAATCATTAAGAGAAGGTAAGGTAAGTTTTAATGATTCATATGTTATTGCTAAAAATTCAGAGCTATTTATTCAAAATCTGTACATAGCTCCATATAAACATAGTAATAATTTTCAAATTAATAGTTTGAGGTTAAGAAAAATAATTTTACATAGAGCAGAAATTAATAAATTAATTGGTAGAAGTCAAAAAACAGGTTTTACTATAATCGCTACAAAATTATATTTTAATCATAAGAATATAGTAAAATTAGAATTAGCACTAGTAACTGGTAAGAAAAAACACGATAAAAGACAATCCATCAAAGAAAGAGAGTGGGGTAGAAAAAAACAAGCAATTCTAAAAAAATCATCGCATAATGATTAAAAAATTTTTTAGAAATTTATTAACCCCGCTAATAATATTTATCTTAATATTAATATTCTTTCTAACCTATTCTGTTAGCCTAATAATTATTAAGCCAAGAGATATTACACAAATAATTAGACTAGTTGAGAATAGATTAAAAAATGAACATAATATTTATATAAAAAGAGCAGAAATATCCTGGGATAAAAAGAAATTTACTTTTGATATTAATTTACTGCAAACAACTATTAATAAAGAAAGTTTTTCAGTTTTTATTCCAATTTTAACCCTAGATATAAGCAGACGTAATTTATTTTTAAAGAAATTAGCAATAGATAGAATTTCAATTCCTAAATTATTAGTTAATTTAAATAACAATAATGCTAAAAAACAGAAAATAAAAATTTCAATTGATTCTCTAAAAAATGACATATCAAGTTATTTAACTAAAGAAGTCTCTAGTTTGTCTATTTTTAAAAAAATAGAAATCCAATATTTAGAATTAGTAAATAATAACATTACTCATAAAATTAAAGATATAAAATTCAAATTATTAGATAATAAATATCAAAAAGCTACTGATCTTAGTTTTGCCTATTATTTATCAGAAAATAATCCTGTAACATATGAATCATTATGTTTATTAGATGAAGACTTTATTATAGAAAAATGCGACATAACAGCTAATAATATCCAAAAAAAATTCTTAAATTATTCTTTTTTACCAGATAATTTTGATTTCTCTAAATTAGATTTTGATTTAACAATAATAAATAATGGTAATTTAAAATTTACTTCAAATATTAATATAGATAATTTGTCTTTTAATGAAAATGGATCTCATATTTTTTATCCAAAAATAAATATTACTAAAGAATTTATTCATGCTAACAATATAGATAAATTATTATTAAAAATTACTAATCAGGAAAAGATATTAAATTTCCATGCAACATCTAACAAAGTAAATAATGATTTGAAATTAAACTTATCTGGAAGTTATTTTTCAGATAATGAAATTTATTTATTATGGCCTAAAGTTTTTGCTGGTAAAGTCAGAGATTGGCTAGAAAAATCACTATATAATACAGATCTCGATTCATTTTATATTAATATAGACTTAGATAAAGCGCATAAAAAACTGAAAAACATTAATGGTGAATTTAATCTACGAAATGGTAACTTAAAATTTGCAAAAAATATAAAGCCATTAAAAGAAATTAGGGCAAAAATACTTCTTAATAATGAAACAATAAAAATCTCCACTTATGAAGCAAAAATAGGAAGTGATATTATTAGAGATTTTAACAGCAATATAGATTATAAAGTCAAACCATTAGCACTAGATATTGCTGGGAAATTAGATGGTACTAAGGCAAATAATATTATTGAATTTTTACTTGCAAAAAAACTCACTAAATTAAAAGAAAGTTTTTCTAATTCAAATTTATTTGGTGATTTAAAGATAGATCTTAAAATCACTAAACCTTTCTCCTTAAAAAATATATCTATAAATTATATTGGCGATATTGCAGGTGAAATTAAAGATTTTGCACCGAAAGATTCAGTTATAAAATTAAAGCTTAACAAAAATTTTTCCACAAATAATTTTAAAATTGATGCTGATTTAGAATCAGCATATTTCACTTTGCCTTATATTAAAACAATAAAAGACAGAAATAGAAAATTAAATGCTCAGCTTAACATTATACCAACAAAAGAGAATTTAGAATTTTCAGACATTATAGTAAAAAATGAAGATATAAATATTAAAGGTTTTATTAAATTTACAAAAGGTAAATTAGCGCAAATAAGTTTTAATAATGTTAAATTTTATGAAAATAAATTTAATATTAATTTAGCTCTTTATAACAATATTTTATTCGGGAATATTTCAGCTGATCAAATAAATTTTGATGAGAAATTTTTATTAAAACCTCCAAGCAACGAAAGTAAATTTTTAAATTTAGATCTTTTGATAAATAAATTATATTTTTATGATAATCCTTTTCATGTTGCAGGCAAAATAAATTGCAATGCAATATGTAAATTAATTTATATAGAAGGGTTATTTAAAGAAAATAATTACGCAATATATAAAGAAACAAGTAATAAAAAACATCAATCTCAACTAGATATCACCACCAATAATTTTGGAGCTTTGCTAGAATATATAAATTTAACTGATAAAGTAAAATCAGGATATGCCCATATAGAGGTTAAAAAAAATAAAAATTCATATCAGGAAGGAAAATTATTAGTACAAAATTTCACAATCAAATATGAAAATTTTTTAAGTAAAATTAAAAATTTAGGACCATTTAAAAAACAAAATATAGAAGATCTTTATTTTGAAAAAGCTGAGGCAAATTTTAGTTATAATTATGAAGAGGTAATTATCAAAGACTCATTGCTCTATGGAAATATATTAGGTGTGACTCTCAATGGTAAATATGATAAAATTAATAGTAATTATGATTTAAATGGCTACTTAATTCCAGCTTACAAACTAAATAATCTATTTGGTATAAGTCAGATACCTGTAATTGGCAAAGTTCTAACAGGTAGAGATAATCAAGGTTTAATCTCAGCAAAATTTACAATAAAAGGTAACAAAAATAATCAGGAACTTAAAGTTAACCCTTTTTCAGCTTTTATACCCTCTGCTTTTAAAAGCTTAAAAAATCTATTTAAAAAAAATAATGATTAATCTTCACCCTTATAGCAAAAGAATATTAATCGAGAATTTCCATAAGTTTTATTGCAAATTATTTCATATTCTAAGCCATGATTGATAGTAATGTTTTTTCTAATTTCAACAATTACAATTGCATTTATCTTTATTAAAGAGTGTTTGTGTAGGTTTGTTAAAATTTGCTCAGTATAATTTTTGTCGTAAGGAGCGTCCATAAAACATATATCTGCTTTTGTAGAAATTTGGCTTAGTTTTAACGCATCATATTTTAGGAAATTAAAATTTTCTGGGTTAAATAGTTGAACATTTTTATCAAATAATTTTTTTATTTCTTTGTTTTTATCAATTAAAATTATTTTTCTAAAACCTCTGGAGTAAGCTTCAAAACTTACAATTGCTGATCCACAAAAAATCTCCAGAAAAACTAAATCATTAAATTCTAGATTTTTAAAATATTCATTATTTTCTAATATATTAAAAATAGCTTCTCTAGTTCTGGATGTAGTAGGTCGTAAGAAGCTTTTATTTAATGTTTGGATTTTTTTCCCCTTATATTTACCATTTAATATTCTCATTTTGCAGTCATTAGTAATATAAAAAATCGAAGAAAAATATTAGGGCGTATAATGCTATTTAATTTTATTGTTCTCTCCAAATTATCAATTTTAATTAATAATGATTTCAAAGAATTAAGGCTCCAGCTATTAACATGTGATATGATCAAATCTTTTTGCTTAAAGAAAATGGGAGGTTTAATTTCTTTTAAAGCTTGTATCATATTTTCTCCTGAATCAATTTCTGATCTCAATAAATATACTTTATTAACATAATTATTCAATGCTCTTATAAGGCTAATTTCCTGTTCCCCAGAAGCAAGTAAATCATCGCATATTATAATTGCTTTAGAAAAGTTCTTATTCATAAATTCATTGGCAAATATCTGATAATCACTTTCTATATTTTCTACTAATAAATTAATAACATCATTAAATGCTAGCTCTTTTTTATCATGAAAATATATTTGCAATTTTTCAATTTCCTTTTTTATTAACTCTCTATCTCCTGATATGTTATTTGCTATATATTCAATAACATCATGATCCAAGCTTTTATTTGGAAAAGCCTCTTTAATTAAGCTAATAACAGTATATTTATCATCATTATAGCAAGGCAAAGCAGCAAGATTATTTTTATTTTCAAATAATTTTCTTAAATTTGAGCTAGGTGATAATTCGGAAGCTAAAAAAACAATAAAATTATCAGATTTTTTATTATTTAATGAATTTTCGGCAATTTTACCAAAATTTGCAGGACATCCAGATATCATAATTAATTTTCTTTCCTGCATTAATGAAATAGAATTAATTTCATTATCCAAAATAGATGGGTCTTTTTTTATTGAAGAAGCTTCAATATATGTATAATTTAAATCATTAAAATTTTCTCCTAATATTAGCTTGGTAATATTGTGTTTTCTCTCTGATATAAGTCCTGCATCAGGACCGTATAATAGAAGAGATTCAACATCATTTAATGAATTAGTGATAAATTTATCAATCAGTTTTGCTTGAATTTTCATAAAGCCAAGGTTCGTTATTTTCTTGCTTAAATTCAAAATTTTCAATCATATTAATATTTTTTAATGTTTTTGCTATATCATCTAAGCCATTAATAAGTGTATCCTTTAATGATTGAGCTATATCAAATTTTATTTCCTGGTTATTAATTAATATATGTTGTTTTTCTAGGTTAATTTCAGCCTCTAAATTTGGAGATTTAGAAATAGATTCCCATATAATGTCAATAAGATTTTGAGATAAAATAATTGGTAAAATTGAGTTTTTAAAGCAGTTATTATAGAAAATATCAGCATAAGATGTTGCTATTATAACCCTAAAACCAAAATCTGATAAAGCCCATGGAGCATGCTCTCTGCTTGAACCGCAGCCAAAATTTTTTCCTGCTATTAAAATTTGTGATTTTTGGTATTTTTCTTGATTTAAGATGAAGTTCTTATTTAGATTTCCATCTTCAGCATATCTCATTTCATGAAATAAATATTTACCTAAGCCCGTTCTTTTTATAGTTTTCAAAAATTGCTTAGGAATAATCATGTCAGTGTCAATATTATCAAGTCTAAGAGGAGTAATTATTGACTTTATTATTGTAAGTTTTTGCATTATTTTAAATAAAGATCACAATATAAACATAAACAACTAAATTATGAAGTAATTAATTAAAAAAACGAGCAAAGTAATAAAAAATTACAAAAAAAACTTGTTGAACCTTGAATATATAATTTTTACATATATTAATAAAAGCTAATAAACTTACAGGTAAATATGAATTTTAAAAAAATCATGTCAATTTCCTGTCTTACCATTATTTCCCTAAAGCCAGTTCTTGCAAATGAAAACTGCATTCATAGCGCATCACATCTCAAATGTTTAGAGTTTGTAAAAATAAAATCTGCAGATAGGGCTGTTTTTAATATACCAAATTTACATCCATTAATAGGAAGAGAAGCCATAATATCCCTGGCAGGAGTAAGATCTCCCTCTCCATATAGTAAAGATAAATGCGCAAAAGAAGTGGGTAAATTAGCAAAGAATTTCAGTAAATCTTTGTTAAAGAAATCTAAAGTAATCGAAGTTAAAAATATCAAAAAAGAAAAGAGATTCTCCTATGAAGGAAATTTGATGATAGACAATAAAGATATGTCAAAAATTTTGCTCAAAAATAATTTTGCGTTTAAAGATGCTGATTTTAAAAATGTAAATTGGTGCGATATTAAAAAAAATATCAATAAATAAATTATATGGGGCAAATTATGCCCCATATAAAAATCTAATTAAGAATTAGCAGCTTCTTTAAATCTTTTACCAGCTCTAAATTTTGGCTGATTTGAAGCTTTAATTTGAATTGGTTCACCAGTTCTTGGGTTTCTTCCAGTAGTTGCTTCTCTTCTTGTTAAGTAGAAAGTTCCAAAACCTACTAATGTAATAGGTTCATCTTTAGCAACTGATTCTTGAACTGAATCGCAAAATGCATTTATAAAGTCATTTACTTGTGCTTGGCTGTATCCAGTTTTGTTAGCAACATCTTTTACTAATTGTGCTTTACTCATAATTTATTACCTCTTATTTTTTGTAATTAAGTATATAATTGATAATTAAGACATTTTATAAATCAAGCATATAGTTAGTTTTTTTTTGGAAATGCTAGTTTAAATATCATTTTTTTGTAATTTATTAGCTAAATTGTTAGTTATTTTTACAGTTTTGTTGGTGTTTATTTCATATTCATTACCTTGCCATCCATAAATAAACTTGAATTTAACAGGGTAATTTGCATCTTGGTGACTAATTTCATCCCTTATATTTTGTAATAAATTCTTATTAATTTTTACTTTTAAAAGAATCGATTGCTTATCTAGAAAATCTTCAAGACTAATAATATCTTTACATATGATACGCGATCCATTTGCATCATTTTTAAAATTTACTTTAATGACTATGATGCTGCCATTATATATTAAATCTCGGCAATTAGATATTAATTCATCATCAAAAATTGAGATATCTATTATTCCTGTGTTGTCAGATAAATTTAAAGTAACAAATCTGCCATTTTTACCTGATCTTTGTTTATAACTAATAATAACGCCTGCAATTGTTATTTCTTTTGTAACATTAACCAGATTTGCGATATCCTCAGCTGTTACTATTTCTTCATGCTTTATTATTTCTTGGTATCGATCCAGAGGATGTTCTGTGAGATAAAAACCAAATGCCATAAATTCATTAAGTAATTTATCTTTGTGAGAAAACTGCGCTTTATCCGCTAAATTTATTTTACTGAAAGAAGAATTTTCAACATTTGCAAATAATGAATGTTGATTAGATTTTTGTTCATTTTGATAATGCTGACCATATTTAATAATATACTCTATAGAATTTAATAATTTAGCTCTATTTTTTTCTAATTTATCTAAAGATCCAGATTTTATAAGGCTTTCTAATTGACGTTTTTGTAATATCTTATAAGCAGCTCTTTTTACAAAATCATCAAGATCACTAAAATCTCTTTGCAAGCGTATCTTTTCTAACTCTTGAATTGCAGATAGTCCAACAGCTTTTAAAGCTCCTAATCCATATCTTATAGCTTTAATATTATTTGATAATTCAACTTTGAAATAAGCACCAGATATATTGATATCAGGAGGTAAAATAGGAATTTTTAATTTTTTTGCTTCCTGGATGAATAAATTTATTTTATCTGTATCGTGATAATCTAGATTTAGTGTTGCTACAATAAACTCAACAGGGTAATTAGCTTTTAAATATGCTGTTTGATAACCAATTAAAGCATATGCAGCAGCATGAGACTTATTAAATCCATATCCTGCAAATTTAGCCACTAAATCAAATATCTCTGAAGCTTTTTGATTATTGATTTTGTTTTTTTCAGCTCCCTGAATAAAAATTTCTCGTTGAGAGTCCATTTCTTTTTTTATTTTTTTACCCATTGCTCTTCTAAGAAGATCTGCTTCTCCAAGAGAATATCCTGCAAGTATTTGAGCAATTTGCATTACTTGTTCTTGATAAATTATAACCCCAAAAGTTTCTTTTAGGCATTCCTCAAGCAAAGGGTGGGGGTATTCAATCTTGCTATGTCCATGTTTAGTTTCAATATATTTTGGAATATTATCCATAGGTCCCGGCCTATATAGTGATATAAGAGCTATTAAATCTTCTAATTTATCAGGATGCATGTTTTTTAAACAATCTCTCATTCCTGCGCTTTCCAACTGAAATACGCCAATTGTTTCCCCTTTACTCAGTAAATCAAAGGTTTTTTTATCTGAAAAATCAATATTATTTATGTCTATTTTAATATTTTGCTCTGCTAAATATTTTTGAGCTTTTGAAATAACGGTTAAGGTTTTTAGGCCTAGAAAATCAAACTTAACTAACCCTGATAATTCAGTATATTTCATTGAGTATTGTACGACTGGCATATCAGATCTTGGATCTTTATAGAGAGGTATTAAATCAAGTAATTTTTTATTAGAAATAACAATTCCTGCTGCATGAGTAGATGCATGTCTATGTAAGCCTTCTAATTTTAGAGATATATTTAGTAATTTTGCAATTTGAGGGTCGTTTTTTCTTTCCTGTTGCAATAAGGGATCCATTTCAATTGCTTCAGCAAGAGTTACTGGGTTTACAGGATTAAAAGGAATCATTTTTGAGATGCGGTCAACCTGATTATAAGGAAGCTGCATTACTCTTCCGACATCTTTTAAAACTGCTTTCGCTTGCAATTTTCCAAAGGTAATTATTTGAGCTACTCTATCTTTCCCATATTTATTTTTCACATATTCTATAACCTCCTCTCTTCTATCTTGACAAAAATCAATATCAAAATCTGGCATTGAGACTCTCTCTGGGTTAAGAAATCTTTCAAATAGGAGACCAAATCTTAACGGGTCAAGATCTGTTATTTGCAAAACCCATGCGACTATTGATCCAGCTCCACTTCCTCTTCCAGGCCCTACGGGAATATTTTGTTGTTTACTCCATTTAATAAAATCTGAGACTATTAAAAAATAACCAGAAAAGCCCATTTTAGTAATAATTCCTAGTTCATAATCCAGCCTTTCATAATATTTTTTTTTATCTGCGATATTTTGAGATTTTATAATATTTTCAAGACCTTCTTTTGCTTGAAAAGCTAGTTCTTCATCTTCTGTTTTTTCTCCTGAGCTAAATTTAGGTAGGGTAGGTTCGCTTATTTTTGGAAAGAAGCTGCATTTTTTTGCGATTAAGATAGTGTTATCAATAGCTTCTGGCAAATCTTTAAACAAAGATCTCATTGCGCTAGGTGATTTAAAATAATGATCACTTATTATTTGCGAGCGATGATTATCATCATAATATATATTTTCTGCTATATAGCTAAGGATTTTTTGTGCTTCAGAAAGATCTTGAGAGGCATATTTAACATCATTTGTAGCAACTATTGCAATATTTTTCTCCTTAGCAATATTAAGTAGTTTATTTTCAACAAATAATTCATTTTGATAGCCAAGGCGAGATATCTCTATAAATAGCTCATTTGCAAAGCTATTTTGATATTTTAAAATAAGTTCTTCAGCTAGTTGAATCTGAGATTCTGCTAAATTTTTATAGATATTACCTTCCCTATAGCCGATTAAGCATATAAGGCCTTCACTATACTTAATGATGTTATTAAAGTTAGATATTCCAATATCATTATCACTTTCGAGATATGATAAGCTTACAATTTTTAAAATGTTTTCATAACCAATTTGGTTTTTGGCAATTAATAATATTTGATCGGTTAGTTTATTTCCTAGGTCAATTTTAACTGAGCAAGCTATTATTGGTTGAATGCCAGATTTAGCTGCACTAGTTGCAAATTCAAGTAAACCAAAAAAATTACCTCTATCCGCCAGGGCAAGAGCTGGCATTTCATATTGCCTCGCAAGAGATATAGATTTTTCAATGGTCATTGCCCCATAACAGAGAGAATAACTGCTGATTACTCTTAAATGTACAAAATCTTCCATAATTCAGTAAGTGAGATCTAGACGAATATTTGCAAAGTTGCAAAAAACAAATTAAATATAATCTTTCAAGGAAAATATTGCAAGTGTAATGAAAATAATAATTATAGGGGCTGGTGTTATTGGCCTTACTACCGCACTCAAAGCAGTAGAAAATGGTCATGAAGTTATATTAATTGACAAAAATCATTGCCCAGCTGATGAAACATCAGCTCAAAATGGGGCTCAGTTAAGCTATTCCCATGCTATTTCCATAAGTCATTTAGCTCAATTAACTAATTTATTTAAAGCCTTATTCATAACTAGTAGCTCTATATCATTAAAATTTTGTGAGTTTTTAAAAAGATTTAGCTGGTTCAAGAATATTTACTTAAAAAAAATAATGCATCGGGAGAGCTTTGCAGATAATTATTTTTATTTTGCAAATTTAAGTAGGATTGAATTTTTAAGGATAAAAGAAAAATTACCTAATCTAGATATTAAAAATTCAGGTTCAATTCATTTATTTAGAAAAAAACTAGAATTTGAAAAATTTCTAAAAATTATAAAGCATCAAAAATATTTTAAATATGAAATATTAAATCGTGACTCTAAAAAATTGCAAAATATTAGCCGAGCTTTTTATAAAGCTATTTATTTCCCTGAAGATCAATCATGTAACACAAAAGATTTCGCTAAAATCTCTTTGGAATTTTTGAAGAATAACAAAAATTTTTCATTTGTTAAAAATCATAAAATAGATAATATAAAAATCAAAGATAAAGAAATTATAGAAATCCACAGCAATAATGAAATTTTTAAAGCTGATCATTATATCCTAGCTACAGGTTCATATAGCGATGATTTTTTTAAAAAGTTAAGCCTCAAATCACCATTAATTTCCATAAAAGGCTATAGCATTACTTTAACAGGTCTAGATCTTAATAATTCTCTAATTGATCACGATAAAAAACTAGTTTACACGCAAATCTCCAACAAAGTTAGAATAGCTGGATTATATGATTTTTGCGGTGCAGTAAAAAAAATTCCATTAACAAGAAACATTATATTTAAGAGATCAATAATTAAAAATATAAGAAAAGAATTATCAAATGAGAAAAAATTATGGATAGGTCTAAGAAATGCAACATTTGATGGTTTTCCTGCTATTGGCAAATCAAAAAAACTAAAAAACCTATCTTATAATATAGGCCATGCAAATCTTGGCTGGACAGTTTCAGCTGCAAGTGCTAAAATTATAATTGATGATTTAAAAGGTGAGTTTAATAATAAACTTGAAATGATTAAAGCAAGTAGGTTCGATATATGAAGAAGCTAAATATTCCTTGTAGTTTTGGAAGCGATATTCAAAAAATAGATTTTTACATTGGGAATCCAAAACCTGATAATCACCCTATACAAAGTCAAAGATACTGGTTAAGCAGTGAAAGAGGAGGTAGTGTATCAGATGAAATATTAGATAGCCTCAAAAATCTCCATGAATTATCAAAAAACAATGGTGTAGATTTTAGTGATCTATGTAGCTATGCAGTTGAAACTGCAAATTCATATGAAGAATCTGAATCTAATCAAACTGACTCCAATGATTATTTAGAAGAAGATATTAAAGCAGTTGCCCCTCAGATGCAGGAGGGTTTTGATCAGGCGGGTTTAGAATATCAGCAGCAGGAAGTTTACGAGCAAGAATTATATGAAGAAGATATTAAAGCAGTTGCCCCTCAGATGCAGGAGGGTTTTGATCAGGCGGGTTTAGAATATCAGCAGCAGGAAGTTTACCAAGATCATCAAAGTAACGAAGGAGAGTCTCAGTAGCTTGCAAATATTTTAAATAACAATTTATTTTAAGATAATTATCGTTATTTATTAATTGATACTAGACTTTAAATATGAAATGTAATAAACAGAAACTATTTACCTAATAGATTTACATGTAATAATTATGATCAAAAAATTGCTCAATATTTTTAATCTTTTTTCATCTGATGATATAGCAATAGATTTAGGTACCGCTAATACTTTGGTGTATGTAAAGGGTAAAGGAATAGTACTAAATGAACCATCTGTTGTTGCTAAAATACATGATAATGGTGAAATGGTTTTTGGGCATGAAGCAAAATTAATGTTAGGTAAGACTCCTGCTAAAATTGATGCAAGACGTCCTTTGAAAGATGGTGTTATAGCTGATTTCAAATTTACTGAAGAAATGATCAAGCATTTCATAAATACAGTTAACAACTACAGAACTTTAAAAAGCCCTATGGTAATAATTTGTGTTCCATCTGGATCTACTCCTGTAGATAGAAGAGCTATTCAAGAGGCTGCAGAAAATGCAGGTGGTAATCCAGTTTACCTCATTGAAGAGCCAATGGCGGCAGCTATAGGGGCAGATTTACCGGTAACTGAGCCAACTGGTTCAATGGTCATTGATATTGGTGGTGGTACCACAGAAATAGCCGTAGTATCCCTTGGAGGAATTGTTTATTCAAGATCAATCAGAGTAGGGGGTGATAAAATGGATGAAGCAATCATTTCATATGTTAGAAGAAATCATAATCTTTTAATAGGTGAGACAACAGCAGAGAGAATTAAAAAAACTGTTGGTGTTGCCTATGCCCCTGAGGATGGCAAGGGTAAGGTAATGGAAATTAAAGGCAGAGATTTGATAAATGGTGTTCCGAAAGAGATGACTTTAAGTGAATATCATATTGCAGAAGCGTTGGTAGAACCAATTTCTCAAATTGTTGATGCAGCAAAAGCTGCTTTAGAATCAACTCCTCCTGAGTTATCTTCGGATATTGTAGATCAAGGAATTGTTCTAACTGGAGGAGGAGCATTATTAAAAAATCTAGATTTTGTTTTGAGGAAAGCAACGAATCTACCTGTATTTGTTGCAGAAAGTTCATTATCATGTGTAGTGAATGGTACAGGTAAGGTTTTAGAGAATCATGATAAATATAAACATGTGTTATTCAGACAGGAATAATAATTAAAAACTAAAAATGAAGCAAAGCAGGTTAAGAATAAACAACCTCACTAGTGCTGGTATAGCTATAAATTTTTTTAGAGAAAATAGCTTGTCATCATATCTTATTTTTTCCGTCTTAATTTTAATTGTTGGTAAATCTAGCAATAATATTGACAGCAAAATAAAAAATATAGCATTAGATGTAATAGTTCCTAGTTATATAGTTTTGAAATCTCCAGTTACTAGCTTTATTATTGTTAAAGATGAATTAAAAAATATTTTTCAAGTAAAAATTCAAAATGAATCGTTAAAAAAAGATAATGCCTTGCTAAGAGAGCAGCTATTTCAAATGCTTTATTTAAAAGAAGAAAATATAATTCTCAAAGATCTGTTAAATTATCAAAGAAAAGCTGAAGATAACTTTATTACCTCACGTATTTATATAAGTATTAATGATGCATTTAATAAATTAGCAGTAATTGATAAAGGTGATATTCATAATGTAAAAAAAGGCCATGCAGTAGTAACAAATAATGGTTTATTAGGAAGGGTTTCTAAAACATCAAAAAATAATTCTCACATAATTCTAATTACAGATTACCAATCAAGGATTCCGATATATAGTTCAGAATCAAGAGAAAAAGCTATATTAATTGGAAGAAGTAATCAAAATCCTAAATTAAAATATTTAAATAAAAACCATCAAGTAAAAGCAAATGAAATTATCTATACATCAGGTGATGGTCTTGTATATCCAGCAGATATTCCTGTTGGCACTACAATATTAAATAACAATAAAGAGATAGAGGTTATTCCTTTTGTAAATATTAATAAAGCTGATATAGTTAAGATAATAATTTCACCATTTAGAGATAACAAAATTAAGTATTGATATTTTAACTATCTATTATCATGGTTCCTGCACCATTTTCAGTAAAAACTTCTACCAATAATATGTGAGCAATTGTTCCATTTAATATATGCGCTGATAGTACTCCATTAGATACAGCATTTATAGAAGTATCAATTTTAGGAATCATGCCACCACTAATAATTTTCTTTTTTATTAAGTTATGTAATTCAGATATGGTAACTTTTGATAATAAATTATCTTTTTTATCTAATAAGCCATCAACATCAGTCAGCATAATTAATTTGCATGCATTTACAGCTTCCGCAATTTTACCAGCTACAGTATCCGCATTAATATTATAGGTTTCTCCTTTATCTCCAACACCAATAGGAGCAATAACTGGTATTACGTCCGATTCGTCAAGAGCAAGAAAGATTTCAGGATTAATTGAGACCGGCTCTCCTACAAAGCCTAGGTCTAATATTTTTTCTATATTTGAGTTTTGATCTTTTTTAGTGCGTCTAATTTTTTTTGCCCTTATTAAATTTGCGTCTTTCCCAGATAACCCTATTGCTAATCCTCCTTCTTGATTAATAGCTGCCACTAAGTCTTTATTTATCATTCCAGATAATACCATTTCAACTATTCCCACAGTTTCCTTATCTGTAACTCTTAATCCATCAATAAATTTGCTTTTAATTTTTAACTTATTAAGCATTTCGCCAATTTGTGGTCCTCCTCCATGCACGATAACTGGATTGATGCCTATTTTTTTTAATAATACAATATCCTTTGCAAACTCATTGACAATCTTTTGGTTTCCCATAGCATTACCACCAAATTTTATAACAAATATTTCTCCTGCAAATGATTTTATATATGGTAAGGCCTCTGATAATGTCACAGCTTTATCAAGTAAAAGTTTTTCTACGGCATTATTTTTAGAAAGCTTAGTTTTTTTATTTTTTAGTTTTTTGTCAATATCAATTATTTCCATAAAAATTACAATATTTCATTTATAAAATTTTCAATGTCCCGCAAACCTGTATTTTTAATACTGCTGGATAATATTATCTTATCTAAGAAAAAGCTAAAATCATCCATCGATAACAAAATTGAATTATAAACATCATCTCTTTCTTTACTAGTTAATTTATCAATTTTAGTAATTATTATAGCAAATTTAATTTTTAAATTTTCACATAATGAAAAGAGATCAAGATCTGCAGGCATAATTCCTCTTCTTGCATCAATTAAAATAAAAATAACTCTATCTTTTTTATCTTGTTTTAGATATTCTCCTAATAATTTTCCCCAGCCATATTTATCATTTTTGTTCGTTTTAGCATAACCATATCCTGGTACATCAACTATAATAAAATTATTGTTAGCATTTATAAAAAAATGAAGAGCTGATGTTAAACCTGGTGTTTTCGATGTTTTTGCCAGGTTTTTTTGTTTACATAAGGAGTTTATTAATGATGATTTGCCAACATTAGACCTTCCAAAAAACACAGCTTCTTTAATTGTTACAAATTTAAGTTGTTTAACTATATGAGCAGAGTAAAAAAGAGAGAAGCTGGATGAAAAATAGTTCTTTTTTTTATTGGGGCTCATTATTTATAAAGCCTTTTTTTGCAATTCTTTTTCAGTTTTTTTCATAATTAAATATTGCTGCATAATTGAAAATCCATTATTAAATGTCCAATATATTACTAAACCTGCAGGAAAACTAGCAAATAATATAACAAATATATAAGGAATAAATTTCATAATTTTTGCCTGCAAAGGATCAGCTGGTACGGGATTTAATTTTTGCTGCAAGATCATTGTAATACATAATAAGCACGGCCATATACCAAAAGGAACATCAATATTGATAGGGAGGAGTCCAAATAAATTAAATAAACAAGTTGGATCAGGAGCTGTTAGGTCGGTTATCCAGCCAAAAAAAGGAGCATGCCTCATATCTATTGTAACAAATAATACTTTATAAAGAGCAAAAAATATAAAAACTTGTACAAGAACTGGCAAACAACCCATCATTGGTTTTATTTTATGAATTTGATAAAGTTTCATTACTTCACGCTGCATTCTCATTTTATCCTCTCCATATTGTTCTCTTAATTTGATGATCTCTGGTTGTATATTCTTCATTTTAGTAATTTCTCTGAAAGATTTGCTGGCAAGAGGGTACATTAATATTCTAATAAAAATAGTTAAGGCTATTATGGCAACACCAAAGTTATCTAGAAAATTATAAAAGATTTTTAGCAGTAAATAAATTGGTTTTGTAAGAAAATATAATATACCAAAATCAATACCTCTATCAAATAGAGCTATATCATATTTTTCTTGATATTGATCTATTAAATCAATTTCTTTTGCACCAGCAAATAAAAGATTTTTAGATATATAACTCATTGAAGCAGGGATTGTAATATCCTCGCTTTGCATATCAACTTGATACTTATTTACGCCATTTCTTTGGTATGATATAAATCTGTAGTCAAAATTTTTATTTTTATCAGGTATATATGCAGTATACCAGTATTTATCAGATATTCCGGCCCAGCCATTTACTGAGCTGTAAAGTATTTTTTCCTTTTTTCTTATTTTTTTATAGCTCGTTTCGGTAAGGTTTTCGTTAAATACACCAAATGGTCCTTCATGTAGAATAAAAAATTGTTGTTTATCTTCATTTTTTGCTTTATTTAATAATGCATATTGGTTCACTGTAATTGGAAAGCTAGCATTATTAATTATTTCGTCATTAATTGAAAACATATAGTTCTTATCCAATGATATAGTACGAAAAATTTCAATGTTCCTATCAAGAGAAACCCATTTGAGTCTAATATTATTATTTGGTGTTAGCTTATTACCAGAAATAATTTGCCATATAATCTGATTTCCAGCTCCATTTATATTTTTTATCATCCAACCTGACTCAACGAAATAAGGTTCTTCAGAGTGCTGATAATCAAGTAAATCTACTAGATCCTTCTTATCTGACTTTTGGTAATAATTTTTTAAAGTTAGTTTAGTGATTTTTAGAGAATTTAGGTTTATTTTTCCTGATATTTTCTCATTTTCAAAAATAATGTCAGGAGCATTGATTTTTTCAGGGTTTTTATTAGAAATATTAATGTTTTTATCAGATATAATTTCTTCCTTATTTTGCGCTGCAGAAGAAATATTTTGTTTAGCAGGAGCGTTTTTAGAATTGTAAATATCCCATGTTAATATGACAATTAGGGATAAAGAAACGGCAATAATAAAGTTTTTGGATTCACTCATGTTAAGGTGTGTTTTTAAGATTTATTAATAGTTTTTAACATTATTTAATATTTTATCCACCTCTTTTTTTAAATCCATAAATCTAATGTCTTTAGCAATAAATTTTGGATATATGCTCAAAGAAATATTTTGTAAATCCTTTAAAATATCATTTGAGTTTATAATTGATTTTAGTCTCCTCCTTAAAAGATTTCTTTTTACAGAGTTACCATATTTTTTTGTTATGGTAATACCGTAAGTGAATTTGCCATAGTTTGATTTTAGATCAGAGTTTTTGCAATATTTAACAACTAAATATCTATATTTTTTAGTAATTGCTTTTTCTGAAATCTCCTTATATTCAGAATTTTTTTTTAAATATTGGTAAGATTGGAGTTTAAACAAGATTTAAAAATTATGCACATAATTTTTTACGACCTTTAGATCTTCTTCTTGCTAGTATTTTTCTACCACCAAGAGTGGCCATTCTAGCTCTAAAGCCATGTCTCCTTTTTCTAACTATTTTACTTGGTTGATAAGTTCTTTTCATAATTTATCTTTGCTTAATTTTAAAAGAGGTGTATTTATAATAGGCTATTTAAATTAAGTCAAATAATGAATTTGAAGCAACCAAGATTTTGGTACAAAAAAAGCAAAAAAAATTACATAATAAAAAATATATTTTTCATTTTTAGCCTTATATATCTTGTAATATTTTATTTAAGAAAAATTTTGGTTAAAAAGACAAGATTAAATAAATATATTATCACAATAGGTAATATTGTGGTTGGAGGCTCTGGAAAAACTCCTACCGCCATTAAAATAAAGCAAATTTTAGATAACAATAAATTAAGCGCCATATTTCTTACTAGAGGTTATAAGGGAAATTTCTTAGGGCCAAAATTAATTAGTTCTAAAAGTAATATCAGGGATATAGGGGATGAAGCTAAATTATTATGTTCGCATGGTAGAGTGATTTTGGCTAAAAAAAGACATAAAATAAATGATTTCCTAAAAAATATTAAAGAAGATTATTTAATCTTAGATGATGGGCTACAGAATCCTTATCTTATTCATGATATAAAGATAATAGTTGTTGATAATAAATATCTATTTGGAAATAAATATTTTTTACCAGCAGGTCCTTTAAGGTCACCAATTATTTCAGCTCTTAATAATGCTGATATCATTATTTTAATAGGAGATGATCATAATAATGAGATAGATAATGATTTAATAAAATTTGCTAATAAAATTTTTAAAGCAAAATATAAAAAAATAGGTAGTTATAATAAAAATAATAAATATTTTGCATTTTCTGCTCTTGCAAATAATAATAAATTTATAGACTCACTTAAAAAAGAGGGTTTAAAAATAGAAAAGAGTAAGTTTTTTTCTGACCACCATTATTTTAGTAATAATGAGATTAATTCATTAATTAAAGAAGCAAAAAAAGAGAATTTAAAATTAATTACAACTTCAAAAGACTTTGTAAAAATAGCAAAAAAATATAAAGAGGAAATTATTGAATTTAAAATAGAATTAGAGTTTGTAGAAGAACAGAAATTGACAAAAAAATTATTATCATGCTTAAAAAAATAAAATATTTAATTGAATATACAGTGTTTTTATATTTCGTAACTATATTCAAATTTTTACCATTTAAAATTTCAAGCAATCTTGGGGCTTTGATTTCAGAAACTCTATCAATATGGTTTAAGGCGAACAGAGTTGCAAAAAAAAATCTCAAAAATATATATCCTAACTTAAGTAATAAGGAGATAGCAAATATTACAAAAAAAATATGGAATAATTTAGGACGAAATATCGCAGAATTTCCACACATTACAAATATGAATAAAGCTGAGTTATTTAATTTAGTGGAAATAAAAAATAAAAAAATTTTAGAAAAATATAAAAATAAACCAGTTTTATTTATAACAGCTCATTACAGTAATTGGGAAATAGCAAATATATTACTGCATCATTTAGGATTCAAAATGAATACAATATATAGAGTAGCTAACAACAATTTGATAGATCAAAAAATTAAAGAGATGCGTTCACAAAATAGAAATATTAATCTCTTTAAAAAAGGTAAGAAAGAATCTGGTAAATTTTTATTAAATATATTAAAAAATCAGGCAGGAGGAATGTTGATAGATCAAAAATATGGAGAGGGTATAGATATAAAATTTTTAGGCAAAGAAGCTAAAACATCAAGTTTTGTTGCTAATATAGCAAAAAAATACGAAATTAGCATTATTCCAGCCTATATTAATAGAAAGAAAAATAATAAATATGAATTTATAATAGAAGACCCAATTACAAAAGATTTTACTAAAAATAACACCGAACTTGAAATAATGTTAAAGCTTAATAATATAATAGAAAGTTGGATTAATAAGGATCCATCTCAGTGGTTTTGGGTACATAACAGATGGAGTTAATTAATATGCTTTCTTTTTTATTAGGGGTTTTTATAACAGCTTTTATTAGCTATTTTTATATCCAAAAAAACAAAAATAATGATATAGAAGTAAAAGAAAAAAATAAATTCTTATATCAATCTTTAGAAGAAAAAGAAAATTTAATCATAGAGCTTCAAGAAAAGAACGGTAATCAAACAAATCAAATAAATGATTTAACAAAGAATCTTGCTATTGCGGAAACAAATATCCAAAATCAAAAAGATTTAAAAGAAAAGTTAGCAAGTGAGTTTAAGTTAATAACTAGCCAAATTATTGAAAATAGTGAAGAAAAACTTGCTGTTAAAAATAAAAATCTCTTAAGTAATATTATTTCACCATTTAAGGATAAAGTAGGAGATTTAGAAAAGAAAATAAGCCAATGCTATGATCAAGAATTAAGAGATAAAGTTTCGTTAAAACAAGAGATACAAAATCTTTATAAGTTAAATGCAGAGTTAAATTTAGAGGCAAAAAACCTTACCAAAGCATTAAAAGGGGATAATAAAATGCAAGGGAATTGGGGGGAAATGATTTTAGAGTCTATATTGGAAAAGTCAGGTTTGCAGAAAGGATCGGAATATGAAATACAAGATAATTCTGAAAATATTAGTGGAGCAAAAATACAGCCAGATATAGTTATTTATTTGCCAGAAAACAAACATATTATCATTGATGCAAAAATATCACTTAAAGCATATGAAGAATATGTAAATGAAGATGAAGAATCACAAAAACAAATATTCCTAAAACACCATTTAAAGTCAATCTCTAATCATGTTGATGGTTTGGCCCACAAAAACTATGCTAGTTCAAAAAAACATAATAGCTTAGATTTTATTTTGATGTTTTTGCCAATAGAACCTGCTTATTTAACGGCTATGCAACATGATGCTGATTTATTTTGGCGTGCTCTTGATAAAAAAATATTAATTGTTAGCCCAACTACATTACATTCTACATTAAAAATAATTGAAGCATTATGGCGTCAAGAAAAACAAAGTAAAAATGCCAAAGAAATAGCTATATTAAGTGGGGCTATATATGATAAATTTGTTAATTTTTCTGAAGAGATGTTAAAGGTTGGAAGAGCTATTAAAACAGCTGAAAATAGTTATAATGAATCTTTAAATAAATTATCAAGAGGAAAAGGAAATATTATAAAAAGGTTAGAAGATATTAAAAATTTAGGAGCAAAGACAAATAAAAATATAGCAAGCCATTTAATTGAAGATGACAATGATAAATTATCTGCTTAATTTTTGGATTTTTCTCACTTAATTTAAAGCTAGAGAGCAGTAATTATATTAAGAAAATAATTGGTGGGCGCTCAGGGATTCGAACCCTGGACCTGCTGATTAAAAGTCAGTTGCTCTACCAACTGAGCTAAGCGCCCATAAAGATAGATTCTTTTAACGTTAATTGAAAAAAAGGTCAAGAGCAAAGAAGTTAAATAAATTAAAAGCTATATCTAATTTTTTTTCTTTCTAATTTTCTTAATCTTTTATCCAGAGATTTTATTTTCTTTTTTAACCGTTTTATTTGTAGATCTTTTTGTTCTTTTGATTCTTTTAAAGCCATTATGGTAATTGCTGGAAATTTAGAGCCGTCAATATTTAAGAAATTATCATGTTGATTATTAGCAACAAATTCAGGAAATAATTTTTGAACTTCTTGGGCTATAAAGCCATATTTGTTATAATTATAAGAAATATCATTTTTATTCCATAGAAAGTCATCTTTTTTATGGTCATATATTCTTGCTCTTAATTTACTAAATCTTTCAATAACAGATTCCATCGGCTTAATATTTTCTTTTAATCTTTTATCAGATAAATAAGTTCTGTAAGAATATAAACCATTATATGCGTGCCATCTTATTCTTTGTGTGTAACCATTATTTTTATCATTTAGATATACCCAATCATCAACATAAAGCTGTAATTGACCATATCTTCTAACAAATGTCCCATCGCATCCATATAAATAGCCACAGCCTTCATGAGTTAGATCTAGTCTTTTACCATCTATAATTTTAAAATTACTATCATAATACATAGTTGTGCCATTATTAATTCTAAAGTTAAATGATCTGCCACTTAAAGCATTTAAATAGCTTGTACCATTAGAATGCTGCAGAAATGCGTAGCCTGAGCTGTTATTAGAGGATATATGTCCTAAGCTCATATATGATGAACCGTGAGGATTATCAGTCATTACGGCATTACCTGCATAAATATCGCTATTAGTTTCAATTTGAGCATTTACGTTAATATCGCATTCTATTGTTAGTCTTGGAGCATTTGCCTGATAAAATTCAATATCATCTTCACAATCATAGCCATTTCTAAATCTTAAACGAGTATTTTCACCTGACTCATTATAATATTGAATATAGCTTTCATTTCTCTTGCTAGTATCTTTATTAAAATAAATACCTGATCTACTTGCAGGAACTATCCAGCCATTAACATCTAGTTTTTGAATTGGGTTTAAATTTCTTATGCCAACTTTTCCGTCTGAAGTAATAGTAAGATTAGGGGTATTATTTGAGCTAGTATAAAAATTTAATGAGTCGCTGGCATTGTCATAAGCAATTCTACCTTTAAAATCTGCAGCTGAATTTGTTTTATTAAAATCAATAAAGCTTGAACTATTTGCCGCCGAAACCAATTTTATCATAGCCTCATCATTGTTGTTAACCCCAAAATTAACAGCAATCTGATCATTAACATTACTAGCTATTTTTCCTCCAACGACCAAAGAAGAATTAGCAGGGCTAGATGTACCAATGCCAATATTTTGGGTATTAGAATCAATTTTAAAAGCATCTCCTTCTGTTGAATACCCTAATTGATTATCTATTGTATAATAATTAGCTTTAATATCATTTATTTTATAGCCAAATGCAATGTCATTAATACTTCCTGATGATAAAATTAATGGGCTAGAGGAAGTTATAATTTTAGAACTGCTAAAAATATTATTTTTTTCATTATTAGATGCATTATTAAATATTCTCTGATTACCATTTTTATTATATGAGCCATAACCATCTTCACCATGAGAAATAATACTATAAATTATCTTATTATCAGCTGATGATTTTAAGTCAAAATTTATAATATTTAAATATTCATTATTTGCATCATAAGATTGATTAGTAACATCAATAGCAACATAATAACTGAATTTATTACCCCATGCATCTAGCGAATCTTCCATTGTTAAATTTAGTTCATCTACAGGAATTGAGCCATAATAAAGATTGCCATCTGATGTTGTAACTAAATGATAAGATCCTAACATTTGCTCCCCATAGGCAGAATGATCTACAGGTAAAATCATATCTGCCGGGGTTGGAAGCTTATTAGAGTCTCTATAATATTGTGTAATAGCATCATGAATTTTACGCATTTTTTCTCTCGTTTCCTTATATTGCTCAACTCTTTGCAGTGCAAACATATATTCAAACATTGGGAAAGCAATAATAGCTATTATGGTAATAAAAAACCCCATCTCTAAAAGAGAAAATGCTTTATTTTTTGTTGCTTTATATAAAATTAATTTATTTAATATTTTCATCTGCTCTCTAAAATCTTTATTTTCTCCTCAATTTTATTCACTAAGGTTTCTAACTTCGCTATTTCTTGGTCTCGTTTTATATTAACTTCTTGTAATGCTTTGATAGTTAACATATTTATTGTATCGTGATTTATGCTATAATAACCCTGATCATCTTCATTGACAGCTTGTGGAAATATATCTTTAACTTCTTGAGCTATTAAACCTTTAATATTAAAATTTTCTTGCCTTGCTTTATCATTCCATAAAGCAGAGTCTTTACGATGATCATAAATTTTAGGTTCTAAATGCATAAATTTATCAAGAATAGATCCTAGAGGTCTAATATTTTCTTTATATCTTGCATCAGAATAATAATAATAACCATAAGCATAAGTATACCTATTATCTACGTTAAATCTGATATTGGCGCTTCCATATCTATTATTTCTAAGATATAGCCAATCATCAACCCATATTCCCATTTGTCCTGCACTTCTTTGGAATGTTCCGTCGCAACGAAAATTACTGTCACAGCCAGCATGAGTGAAAGAAAAATTTCTTCCAGTATAAAACCTTACCCCTCCATTATAAATATAAAACCTACCACTATTTCCTATTGAAAAATTAATATTTCTGCCATTTGAAGAATTAATATAAGAAGTGCCGTTATAATGTTGAAGAAGCATATAATCTTTATCACCTAATTTACTTCTATGGCTAAAATGAGCATAATCACTATTAGATTGATAATTAAATCTACCCATATAACCATTTTTAGAGAAGATATCTGAAGAACTTTGCAATAAACCATATACATATATTTTACCATTTTCAAATTTCATCCTAGCAGAGCCATATTGATATAATTCAATATCATCACTTGCATCATTAGCGTTTAAAATTCTTAATTTACTATTATTGCCAGTTTCTTCTATATATTGGATATATGCAGAATCTGAATAACCTCCATAAACTCCATCCTTCCAACGAATTCCATAGTTAACATTAGTTTGAATCCAGCCATTTACATCAAGAGTTTGCCATGGTGCAGAATCTCCAATTCCTAATTTACCATCACTTTTGAGCCATAATCTAGCTGATGAATTAGTGTAAAACTCAAATCTATTATCATCATTAAAATAACGTATGCGACCCTTAAAGTCAGAATTACCAGTGTTTTTATGTAAAAAATCAATCCAACCTCCTAAACCATTATTACTAACTAGCTCCATCCCTGCACTTGATCCTGATAAAATGCCAGTATGAAAAGCTTGCTGAGTACTAACATTTTGATTAAGAGCTGATGCAACGGTTAAAGCAGATCTTGGATTATCAATACCAATTCCAATAGCTGAATTATTTTTAGCAATAGTAATATTTTCATTATATTGCTTAAGTAAATCTAAGCTGGATTTTCCAGCATAATTCATTATAACTTCCTCTTTTTTCTTCCCAAAGGCAATATCACCAAGTGATCCAGTAGAAATCTGTAGAGGATTAGCTGCATTAATAACCACAGGTGAAGATTGATTAAAAATATTATTAAGCTCTTTATCTGATGCTTTATTATATGAGTTTTGCACTCCAATTTTATTAAAAGCACCATAACCATCCTCGCCATGGGAAATTATAACATATGTAAATACTGAGTTAGAAACAGAGTTTTTATGATCATAAAATTGAGAAATTAAGCTACCATGTGCATTTGAAGCTGTAGAAATCTGAGAAACATAATAGCTAAATTTATTGCCCCAGGCGTCAACAAGATAATTTATAGATAATCCCAAATCAGCTACTGGAACAGCGCCATAAAAAACATTTTGCCCTTGATCATTTAAAGTTACAAATGCTTGACTTGGAGATATTTTGCCAACTATTTCATTATCTAAGGATAATCTTATGTCAGCTGGAGCGGGTAAGGTGCTATTTTCGTTTGTTTTATAGTAATTTGAGAGAGCATCTTGGATAGCCCTTATTTTTGCTCTTGTTTCTTTATATTTATCAACCCTATCAATTGTTGACAAATATTCAACCATAGGAAAAACTATTATAGATAATACCACTACTACAATTGCGATTTCAACTAGTGAAAAACCCTTTTGGCATGATTTAATATATGATTTTAATTTAAATATCATCTTCAAGTCTCTTTAATCTTTTTTGTAAATCATTTATTGAATCAGATATTTTATTTATATCTTCATCTTGCTCTATATTATATTCTTGAACTGCTTTTAAAGTTATTATAGATAATTTATGATCACTTATACTATAATAACCTTCGAGATTTTTCATTAGAATATCAGGGAAATATGGTTTTATTTGTTGAGCAATAAATCCTGCTTTATTGTAATTACTATCTTTATTATCCTTTATCCATAAGTGAGAAGATTTTTTATTATCAAATCTAACAGGTTTTAATTTTAAGGTTTTATGCAGAAGATCTGGCATTTTTCTAATATTTTCTTTATATCTTGCATCAGAAGACGAGTAGAAATTTCTAGCATATACTAGACCAGAGTTAATATTAAAATACATACCGACATAATTATTCTGGCTTCTTCTTATATAGAAATAATCATCAAATACTATATTTGCTTGACCAGAAAATCTATTAAAAGATCCATCGCAACCATATGTAGAGCATCCAAGGTGAGTAATAGAAAAATAGCGATATCCAGATTCTATTAACCTGAAGCCATTATATAGCTGAGCTCTATCTGAATTACTGATTCGAAAATACATATATCTGCCACTTTGAGCATTAACGTGAGTTGTACCATTAGAGTTTTGTAATAAACCATAACCAGTAGAGGTGTTAGAAGAACGATGAGAAAAAGATACATAGTTACTTCCATGTGTTACATCACTCATTGCACCATTTGCAGAATATATATTAGAGTTACTCATCAATTTTGAATATAAGTAGGTTATTCCACTTTCAATTTTCATTCTAGTTGCGCCTGCCTGATAAAATTCAACATCATCATTTGAGTCATTATTGTTTAAAATTCTTAATCTTGTATTGTCTCCTCCTTCACTGTAATATTGTATATATGCTGAATCACCTGAGCCACCATATAGATTATTTCCCCAGTTAATACCATGGCCTGGAGCAGGAGTGACCCAACCATCTACATTTAGTGATTGTAAGAAATTTTTAGATTTTAGTGTAGCTAAAAAATTCAAATCACCAATTGTAACCTGCCCATCTTGTGAAATATGCATTTTAGCTGAATTATTAGTATAGAAGGACATTTGATTTAAAGAGTTAAAATATTTTATTCTACCCTGATAATCACTATTACCACTATTTAGTTTTAAAAAATCTATTGATCCACCATCATCACTTGAGCTAGTAAGTTCTACTCCAATGTAAGATGATCCATGAATTCCCATATGTATGCCTTGTTGATCATAAGCTGTGTAATCAAGACCACCTGCAACTGTTAATGCTGATAATGGGCTAGCAGTTCCTATACCAATATTTCCAGCATCTAGAATATTTAACACTGTACCATAGCGAGTATAACCAGATTCTTTCACACCCTCAAAACCACTTATTACATCATATTTTCTTGAGTCAATTGATATATCATTAGTTGCGCCTGAAGAAATAATTAAACGATTTGGTGAGTTAATATTCATGCCAGATTTATAAATATTATTTATTTCATTACTTGATGCTGAATCATAATTATTTTGTTGGCCATTTTTGTTATATGCTCCATCGCCATCATGCCCATGTGAGATTATAACATAACCAGCGCTGTTATTTTCAATACCATTTAAATCAAAATTTTTAACTCTTATTGTCCCTGAATTTCCTCCTATATTTGTTAGATCTTGAGTAATATAATAACTAAATTTATTGCCAAAACCATCTAATAAATAATCTGAGCTTAAACCTAAATCACTAACTGGAATTGCTCCGTAATATAAATCTCCACCTTCAGCAGTAACAGTTAAAGGTGAGCTAGATATTTTATAGGCATTAGGATCATTGAGTGAAAGACTAGGGTTGGCGGGTATGGGAAGGGATTCATTGTTACTTTTGTAATAAATTGTAAGAGCATCAGATATAGTTCTTATTTTTACTCTTGTTTCCTTATAGCTATTCAATCTATCAATAGCAGATAGATATTCCACCATAGGAAAAGTAATAATTCCAATTACAGCTATTATTATGGATAATTCTATAAGAGAAAAAGCTCTTTTCATATTTATCATCCTATGCAAACAAAAAAGACATATATTTATATTTTAACTCAATTTTAGAGTTAAAACAATCAAATTAAATTCTAAGAGCAAATCTAATAAGATATTACAACCTTAGTTAGATTTTTCTTTTATTCTAGTAAAAAAATCAAGCTGCATAATTTTCTATTATCTGAAATTTTATATTCTTCAGATGACAATCCAGTTGAGCCTATAACACAATCTGTTTGGGATGGGTTAGAGCTATAGTCAGATGCTGATCTAATATGGACTCTTATATCACCAAACCAAGCTAATGAGTCATCATATTTATTATCAAATAATGCAGCTTGTTTTGGAGTTAAAAAAGGGTAAGTATATTTTGTAGGTATTTGATCTGAAGCTCTACCAATTGAAATAACTGTTTGATTATTAAATTTGGCAAAATTATAGATAGAGCCATCACTATTTGAAGGAGGCATATAAGCAACATTATGAGCCCAAAAAGAATTAATAATATTCTTGCCAGGAATTTGACCTGAAATATTTTCACCGCTGTAATTTGAAGCTAATAAATCAGCTAAATATAAATGTTTTAAAGACATATAAGTTTCATCAAGATTTGATCCTTCATTAAAATTTATATAACCATTACCATCTCCATTACATATATTTGCATCTGAATGACAATCTTCTCCCCATAAATCATATGCGGTAGTTATGTCACCAGCTTTAACATTGTAAATTATTTTAAATGTATTAAATGCGGCCTTTTGATTTTGATATTCATTATAGATTTTTTTTAATTTACTATTATCTAGCATAGCTGCACTTCTAAATGTGACAGCTGAAATCAAGCCAATAATTATTAAAACAATTGAAAGTTCTATCAAAGAAAAAGCATTTTTAAAATTCATAAAAGAAATGATTTATTAATTCTATAATATCATAATAAGAAAATTTATTCTATTGAAATTAATATGATAGTATTTTAACTTTCAAATTTAAAAATTAAGAATTTTCATGAAGTTATTACTCATTATTATAATATCGCTAATCACTTTAAATGTTAAAGCTAAAGCAGAAACAATAAAAATTATTGCTATAATAGGTAATCAAGTAATAACTAATTATGATTTAAAACAGAAAATTAAATTAATTGAATTTAATTCAAATAAAAAAATAGCTAAAGATCATTTGCCAGCAATTTATAATCAAGTCAGAGAACAGCTAATTACTGAATCTATATATAATATTGAAGCTAATAAACTAAATATATCTGCAAATAAAGAACAAATAGAAGAAGTTTACAAATCATTTCTCAAAGAAAGAAATATAGTTCAAGATAAATTTTTAGAAATATTAAAAAATAACAAAATTGATTTCACATATTTTAATGATCAATTAAAAAATTCACTAAATTGGCAAAATATTCTTTACTATAAAATTAGGCCTACAATAAAAATATCGGAAACAGAAATTAATGATTATATTCAAAATATTGCCGATGAAAATAATGATTTTGAATATTTAGTGCAAATAATTAATTTTCCAATTAATGAAAATATTTTTGAAACAAAATCATTGCTTAATGATATTTATAACAAAGTTAAAAATGGTAAATTATCATTTTCTCAAATTAGAGCATTATATTCATTATCTAAAATTGAAGAACCGGTTTGGAAATTAAAATCTGAGTTTGATGATAATATACAAAATAATTTATCAATTCTTTCAGACGGAGAAATATCAAGCCCAATTAAATATAAAGATAAGTTTAAACTATTATTCCTAAAAGAAAAAAGATTAAAGGAAAATAAAAAAAACAATAGGAAGTTTAGAAATGAAATAAAGCAAAAACTATATTTAAAAAAACTTGAATCAGCAGCAGCAAGATATACACAACAGCTAAGAAAGAATAGTTATATTGAAAGAAAAAGGCTGTAATGAATCCTCTTGAGCAAAGTAACAAAGAGTTAATTATCAAATATAATTTAATTGCAGAAAAAAAATTTTCACAAAATTATATTATTGATAAAAATTTAACAGATAAAATAGCCAAACAATTAAAAGATATTAGCAATGCAAATATTATAGAAATAGGCTCTGGTCCTTTGACTTTGACCAGATCGCTAATTGAGCTACCAATTAAAAAGCTATATTTAATTGAGCTTGATAAAAAATTTGAAAAATTATATGAGGATGTAAAACCTTATTATGATAGCAAATTTAATTATTATTTTACTGATATATTAAAATTTAAATTAGAAGAAATTGGAGCAAATTTAAATATAATTTCAAATTTACCATATAAAATATCATCTCCATTTTTAATTAAAGCATGTCAAAATTATAATATTATTAATCAAATGGTGATTATGCTGCAAAAAGAGTTAGCAGACAGAATAATAGCTAAAAAAGATGATAAAAATTTTGGCCGTTTATCAGTAATGTTACAATCATTTTTTGAAATTAATAAAATAATGGATGTAAAAGCTGAAGCTTTTTATCCCAAACCTAAAATTTCATCATCAATATTATATTTTAAAGCAAATAAAATAATACCAGACAACATAAATATAAAAGATTTGGAAACTCTTACAAATCTATTTTTTAGTAAAAGAAGGAAAAAAATTAGTACAATTTTTAAAAATTTAGGAATTAAAAATTCTTCTATAGATTTTAATAAAAGGCCAGAGAATTTAACATTATCAGAGTTTTATGAGCTAGCTTTTCTGTTAAAAAAATCTACCATAAATATATAAAATAATTAAAAAGCTCATAATAAATATAGCAGCAAAACTATAATATATAAAAAATTTATTAGGTTTATATTTATCAGGAAAATTACTGTCTAATATTAGCTTCAAATTCAAATAAGCTATTATTGGTGTAGTAAGAAAAGAGATCATAGTGGCAATTATTACAAGCTCTTTCATATTATCTACTAAAAATATAATAGTTAAAATAGTGGCTATAACTGCAATTGTTAAGCTATATATATAAATAATATTTTCATTAAAATTTTTACTATTTTTTGCATAAAAAATGAGTTTTATTATTTTTGCAATTGATCTTGGGTAACCGTCAACGCATGTAATAACTGTTGAAAACATAGTTATAAATGCAGTTATAGCTATAATATTAAAAGACCATGATCCTATGTTATTACTATATGCGTTTAGTAATGTTGCAACAAAGTCAATTGATTTATCTGGTAAAGTTCCTCCATTATTAAAAAACATTATTTTACCAATTAATAAAAATATAATAGCCAAAAAAGCTGTTGTTATATAACCAATTCGAAAGTCCGTTATGGATTTTTTAAAATTAACCTCATCATGATGAGCATGTTCTTTTTCAACAATCCAGATAGAGTTCCATATAGAGCAATCAAGAGGGCAGGGCATCCAACCAATAAATCCTAAAATAAATAGAAGATCTAAATGATTGCTAAAAGAAAATTTTTCATTTTCAACATTACTAAAAAAGTCAAAATTAAATATTGAAATAATTAAAGTAAGTACAGATGTAATAGTTAGCAAAATAATTACATATTTTACCCATCTATCGAGCAAGTTATATTTACCAAAAATTAAAATAAAATAGCAGGTTAAAATAACAATTACACTGCATAATTCTATTGATAAATTAAAATTAAATATATTCGCGAAAATACCTGCTGCAACAACTGTTACTGCAGATAATAATGATAATAAAGAGATTAAGGTAATAATTAAATATATGTAAAGATATTTCGGATTTAAATCATAATATCCATGCAAAATAGATTTTTTTTTAATTGAGCTATATCTAGGAGCAATTTCAAAAAAAGGATATTTAAGAAAATGAGAAAATAAAATTACTGCTATAAAAAAAAAGCCATATTTTGCGCCTGCTTGCACCGACTGAACTAAATGAGAAACGCCTATTGCTGTTGCAGCAAGTAATATTCCAGGCCCAAGACTATTCAAAAATAATTTTAGTTTCACAAAAAAAATATAAAGTTATGAATTTAGGAAGCTATCAATATCAAAATCTTTAG
>CBFHSE010000013.1:0-14001 GCA_965658435.1 Rickettsiales bacterium
TGATTGAAATATGCGTTTTCTATGCTGTAATTTAAGTGTTCATTGTAAATCTTGTTTAGAGAGTTGTTAAGCATTTCTCTTTGTTCGTCTGGTATTTCTGTTGTTTGTTTGTTTTTTAAGATTGCTATTATAAAGCTATTATTTTTAGTGTTTAATATAGGTTCACTTATTTCAGATATTTTTAATGAGTAAATATTATTAATAACCTCTGGTGAATATTTATTATCTATTCGTTTGAATGATTCATTGTTAACTAAAATATTATATTTGATTTTTAGCTTATTTATATTTTTTAGGGATTTATCAGATGCTATAATTTCTTCATGGATAGTTTTTGCTATTTGTTGAAATTTTTCTCTGTTATTTATTTCTTGCCATTGTTTTATTAATGTGCCTTTAATTTCATCTAAAGTTAAAATTCTTGCAGTATTAATTTTCTTTATTTCATAAATAAAAATATTTTGATCATCTATTAATTTATGAGTTATTTGATTTTGTTTTTTATTTAAAAATATATCTTCAATAAGTTTTTTATTTAAATCAGCATTGTTTTTTTTAATGTTTAAAATTTCTAGTTTTAAATTATGTTCTTTTGCAATTTCATTTATATTATTACTATTGGTTTCATTAATATTTTTATAAATATTTTCTGAATATTCACATGATTTTTGTTTAACTAATTTTACTTTTATATCATTTTTAACAATATCTAGTTCTTTTGTTTCTGCTTTAATTATGTTGTTTACTTTGAAGATATGAAATGCAAATGGACCTTTTATAGGTTTTGAATATTCACTGGTTTTTAAAGAAAAAATCGGTTCAATAAAATCTTTAAAAATTTGTTTTTGAGTTTGATAGCCCAAATTAAGATCTTTTTCATTAATATTAAGATTTTTTGCAACCTCTTTAAAGCTTTTGCCAGATTGAAGGTCTTTATATGCTAGATTTATCTCTTTTTCAGAGGTGCTTATGATTTGTTGAATGTCTCTTTCTTCACCTTTTTGATAATTGGAAATGTTTTTATTATATTCTTCCTTAATATCTTTATCGTTGATTGTAACTATATTTTCAAATTTTTTACAGCTTAAATCTATTAAATTTATTTCTCTCGATTCATCTTTTTTGAACTGGTTTTTTTGCTTATCATAAAAATCAACTAGCTCAGCCTCTGTTGGTTGTTTTTTATTAATATCTTCAGTGATTTTTAATTCAATAATTGTAGCGTTTCTTATTTCGTAAAATGATGCAATATTTAGTTTTTGATAATTTGGGAAGCTAATATTATCAACGTTTAATATATTGTTAAAAAGATTAATGCTTATTTGTTTTTTTAAATCGTCAAATATTTGCTTCTCAGTGAGATTGTTAATTGCTAAAAATTGCTGGAATTTTTCTGGTGCAAATTCACCATTAATATTTTGAAAATTTGCCTCATTTTTTATTAATTCAAAGCTTAAATTATTTGAAATATTAATACCTAGTTTTTTTGCTTCCATTAGGCTTATATTTTCTTTGATAATTGTTTTTATTGCTTCCTGTTTTAAGGTTTCTTCATCTGGTTGTTCAATTTTATATTTTTCATAACGGTTTTTAAGAATATTGCTAATATGATTTACATATTCTGTTGAGATTTTTTTTGAGCCTATTTTTATGGCATGATCTGAAAGATTTCTTTTGAAAATATCGCCAATTCCAAAGAAGGCAAAGCTAGCTATGATTAAGATAATTAATAATTTAACGTAAATTGTTTGGGAGAAATTTCTAAATTTATCTATCATTTTTTGACTTGCTTAAAATTTAAGGTATTAACTAACATAATCATTGTAAATTAATTAGTAAATAGTTAAAGAGAACATTAGTTAAATCTTATAAAAAAATGAAAAAAATTATAGTTGCAAATTGGAAAATGAATGGTGGGGTAGAATTTTTGAATAATTATTTTAGTGTTGGTTTTACTGCTTCAAATCAAATAGATACTGTTTTTTGCCCGCAATTTCCTCTTCTAAATAGTTTTGCAGATTATGCTAATAAATATGGTTTTTTCTTAGGTGCTCAAGATTGTCACTATGAATTTAAAGGTGCTTTTACAGGTGATGTAAGTGCAGAATTATTAAAAGAAATTTTTGTTAGCTATGTTATTTTGGGGCATTCTGAAAGAAGGGAATATCATTTTGAAAAAAATGAGATTATTGCTAAAAAATTTTTTCAGGCTCAAAAATTTAATTTGACACCTATTTTATGTATTGGAGAATCTCTTATTGATAGAGAGAAAGGTAATTATAAGGATTTTTTACTTACACAATTATCTAATTCACTGCCTGAAAATTTTACTAGTAATTTTATTATTGCCTATGAACCAATTTGGTCTATTGGAACTGGTGTTATTGCAACAAATGATCAAATTATTGAAGTTTTTTCATTAATAAAAGAATTTTTAAATGATAAAATAGGTTCTGATGTAGATAAAATTAGGATTTTATATGGTGGATCTGTAAATGATAAAAATGTTGGTGATTTGTCTAAAATAAAAGATCTATCAGGTTATTTAGTTGGATCTGCAAGTTTAAAAAGAGATCAGTTTTCTATTATATCTAATTCATTATTATAAAATTATTTCTATAACTCAAAGTTTAATTAGAGGGAGGTGGCTCATATATAAGCAGTAGAAATAGATAAAAGTTAATAAGATAGCAGCAAAAATATTCAGTAGGAAGTTTTTTACATAATTTTTAATTATATTAGAAGAATTAAGAGGGGAATTATGTTGTTAGAGCTTCAAATTTAGAGCTTAAACTTAATGATTATTGAGATAAAAAAGTAATATTTTAAGTTAGTTCAGTTTTGGTTGAAATTTCTTTAGAAATAGAGGCTTATTTTGCAATGATTTATAAGAAATATTTTAGTGGATATTTTTTAATGTTACTACATCTAAGATAATCATTTAAAATATTTCTTAAATGGCTTAATTTATTTGCATAGATTGCAGCTAGGTGCGGGCATGGTTGTTAAAAACTATTTTGTTATCAATGGTTAGACATTAGGGGGTATGAACTTCTTCTTTGCTTTCTTCTTTTCTTCTTTCTTCAACAACTTTTCCAGTATGTGAATTACATGTAAATTTTCTTTTTTCTCCTACTTTAGTGCTAAATTTTGATTCTTTACTATCTAAACTACATTTTGTTTCATTATATTGATTTTTAGGATCATGTTCAATTGCAATTGCCCTAACTGGCTGAGATGATATGACAATCATATGGTATATCATCATATGGTATATCATCATATGGTATATAATCATATGGTTGACCATAATTTAATACTGATGCTGAAGTGCAACCTTCTTGTAAAGGATCTGGTGGTTTATATTGTTCGACATCTCCTAAATCATCTTCCTCAGGTTTAATTGTAATTGCCATAACTGGCGGAGGTGATAAATATTCCTGTATTTTACCTCTATTATCTAGAGTTAGAATATTATTATTGTCATCTAAAAATGAAATTGAGCTAATATGTGCGAAGTTTGCATCATGACAAATTTTCTCAAGAATATCCTTTATTTCATTTTTATCTCTTTTTTCTGGAATGCATAAATTATCAATTCCTGTTTTTGTATCCTTATATCTATCAATGTGAGTTAAGAATCTAAATTCAGCTCTTGGATCTTTTCGCTCTTTATAGAGAAGAGTGAAAAGCCCTCTGTGGTTTTCCCTAAAAGAATCAAAATTAGTGTATAAAATGAGAGTGTTAACTTTGTTTGAATATAATTGTTTTAAATGTAAATTTATTTTGTCATTTATATTTTTGGGTGTTTCTTCTTCCATCACTGCTTTATGTACCTCAAAATAATCTTTTTTTTCATTATCAGATAATTCATCAATATCATTTTCATCTTGATATTGTATGTATAATGTCTTAATATTAAATTCACTTAAACTACAAACAAATTCGCTTATATCAGTAAGCTTATCTTCTAACAATATTATATCATGACCTGTAAATTCTTGCATTTTTGTAATTTGATTAATATCAAGGAATTTTATGTGTTCTCCAAACGATTTAACTATTTTATAGTCTTGTTTAAATTTTTCTAAATTACCATTATAAAATATAATAGTAGCCACGTTTGTACTTTCTTTTTCTGTCAGTAATTCTGTTAATGTATTAAATGTTTTTGTTTGGCTCTCTCTCATTATTTTTATTTATTATTTCTAATAATATAACTTATTTCTTGGTTTGTTACAATAAAATATTAATTGCAATTATCTAATAAAGTTATAATAATAAGGAAACTTGATTGTTATTACATGGAATCTTTGCAAGCAGCTTTGCTTATTTTACATATTATTATTGCTTTATTAATTATTGTTTTGGTTCTACTGCAACCAAGCGGCGGAGGTGATGGCTTGGTTTCAAGCTATAATCCAGGTTCAAACTTTATGAATATCCGAGCAGCTGCTAATTTTTTAACCAGAACCACCATGATTTTAGCATTTATATTTATGTTAAATACTTTGTTTTTAGGAGTAATAGCAAAAAAAATGTCTGTTTCAAAATCTATTATAAATGAGATATATGAAAAGGAGAAAGTTAAACAATCTGTTCCACTTGCAGAATAATAATCGTGAAAACTAAATTTATTTTTATAACAGGTGGTGTTGTTTCATCATTAGGAAAAGGTATTAGTGCTGCAAGTATAGCTGCCTTATTGAAGGCTCATAATTTTAAAGTAAGAGTAAGAAAGCTTGACCCTTATTTAAATGTTGATCCTGGTACAATGAGCCCAACTCAACATGGTGAGGTTTTTGTTACTAATGATGGTGCTGAAACGGATCTTGATTTAGGTCATTATGAAAGATTTACTGATTCTAATTCTAAAAAACTTGATAATGTAACAGCAGGAAAAATATACTCTAAGCTTTTACAAAAAGAAAGGAAAGGTGAGTATTTAGGTGGAACTGTACAGGTTATTCCGCATGTTACAGACTTAATTAAGGAATTTATCTATAGTGATTTAAGTGATGAAGATTTTGTTATTTATGAAGTAGGAGGCACAGTAGGAGATATTGAAGGCTTGCCTTTTTTTGAAGCTATTAGACAGGTTGGTAATGAAAGTGGGAGGGAAAATGCAATTTTTATTCATGTAACATTAGTGCCATATGTAAAAGCTGCTAAAGAACTAAAAACAAAGCCAACTCAGCATTCAGTTAAAGAGTTAAGGTCAATTGGTATTCAGCCTGATATTTTGGTTTGTAGAAGTGAGCGCAAAATATCTCTTGAGGAAAAGAAAAAGATAGCACTTTTTTGTAACTTAGATGAGAATTCTGTTATTGAAGCTCTAGACGTTAAGTCAATTTATCAAGTTCCTTTATATTTAAGAAAGCAATTTATCGATAGAATTATTTTAAAAAAATTAGCAATTGAAAAATATCCTAAAGCGGATCTAAAAATTTGGGAAGATTTAGAAGAGAAAATTTCAGTATTAAATAAAGAGGTGGAAATTGCGATTGTTGGAAAATATCTTGGTTTACAAGAATCATATAAATCATTAATTGAAGCTTTGGATCATGCTGGTTTTTTATTAGGATATAAAATTAAAATAAATTGGGTGGATGCTAGAAAATTAGGTTCAGATATTGTGGTGTTAAAATCTAGTAAAGCTATTTTGGTTCCAGGCGGGTTTGGCCATGATGGTATTGAAGGCAAGATTAATGCTATTAAATATGCCAGAGAAAATAATATTCCTTATTTAGGAATTTGTTTTGGTATGCAGCTTGCTGTAATTGAATTTGCCCGAAATGTTTTGCAAATTTCTGATGCTGCTTCTTCAGAATATTCTGATTCTACTAATAATATTGTTGGTTTAATGACTGAGTGGCAGGATAAAGAGGAGTTAGTTATGAGGGATAAGCAAAGTAATCTTGGGGGTACTATGAGGTTAGGTTCATATGATTGCATTATTGAGAAGGATAGCCTTGCTTTTGCAATTTATAATAAAAGCAAAATTCAAGAAAGACACAGACATCGTTATGAGGTAAATATTAATTTTAGGAAAAAATTAGAAGGCAAAAATATGAAGATTTCTGGTGTATCTGAAAATAAAAAGCTTCCAGAAATTATTGAGCTTACAAATCATCCTTTCTTTATTGCAGTGCAATTTCATCCAGAATTTTCAACACGTCCTTTCAAGGCGCATCCATTATTTGTTAGATTTGTAAAAGAAGCAATCAAATAGTTATTGCTTTGGGCTTAATTGGATATTCAACTGAATTTCAGTTTCGTTTATTTTTCTTATCTTAATTTCAAGAATTTCTTCATCTCTAATATATGTGAATTTTTCTTTAGCTTCCCAACCTAGTGCAGGTAATGTTTTCTGATAGAATTGATGTATGGTTTCAAATTCACCTTTGCCTCTGAAATTTGCGCTAATAAATCTACCATAAGCATTATTAAATATACCTGAGCTATCATCTAAATAATAAAAATTAGCCGGAACGGGAAGGTCTGATATTCCAGGGACAAAATTTTCTTTTGCTTGGCTATTTGTTGCTAGAATTACTAAAGTAAATATTAAAATAATTATTTTTGACATGACTCACAATAAAATGTTGATCTACCCCCTTGTTTTATTTTATTTAGGAGAGAGTTACATATTTTACAAGGTTTTTTTTCACGTCCATATACATTAAGCGAATTTTGGAAATAGCCTGATTCTCCATTAACTAGCTGAAAATCCCTTATTGTAGACCCTCCTTTAGCTATTGCGTTTTTTAATATTTTTTTAATATTTTTAATTAGTAATCCTTGTTGTGCTGCATTTAGCTGATTTGTTATTGTTTTTGGATTAATTTTAGATAGGAATAAGGCTTCGCAAGCATAAATATTTCCAACTCCAACAATGAAGTTTTGCTCCATTATAAATTTTTTTATTTCTATTTTTGAATTTTTTGAGAGTTTTTTGAAATATTCTTTATTAAATGATTTACTTAATGGTTCTATTCCTAGCTTTTTTATAAAGCTTATATTTTCGCTGTTGCTTGTTTTTTCATAGGTTATAAAACCAAATTTTCTGACATCATTATATATTAAAATATTTTGGTTATTTAATTTAAAAATTATATGATCATGTTTTTTTAATATAGGGGTATTTTCATAAGCCCTTATTTTCCCAGTCATTCCTAAATGAATTATAATGTTAATATTATCAGTGCATTTTACTATTATATATTTGGCTCTTCTTTCGACAGTTTTAATTTCTTGATTAATTAGTATTTCTTGTAACTCAATTGGTGTTTTAACTCGTAAATTAGGATTTATTATTTTAACTTCTTTAAATTTTTTTCCTTCAAGGATTGGTTTAATGTAATTTTTAATAGTTTCAACTTCTGGTAGTTCTGGCATGGATTTTTATATTATTATATTTATTATATTTTTAAATTTATAAAAATACATGTCTAATAAACAAACTTCTTTTGGTTTTAAAAATGTTTCTGAGTCACTTAAAACTAAATTAGTGGATCAGGTTTTTACCTCTGTAGCTGATAAATATGATTTGATGAATGATATTATGAGTTTGGGGATTCATCGTTTATGGAAGGATAAGCTAGTAGAAAATATTGATGTAAGAGATAAATTAAATATTTTGGATATGGCTTCTGGTACTGGTGATGTTGCTTTTAAAATTTATAAAAAGCTTTTAAATCATTGTGAGGGTTTTTCAATTATTATTGCTGATATTAATAAAGAAATGCTGGCAGTTGGAAAGGATAGAGCAATTAATAAAAATATTATTTCTGCACAAGTGAAATGGCAATGTGAGAATGGAGAAAAAACTTCATTTAAAAGCAATATGTTTGATTATTATACTATTGCTTATGGTATTAGAAATTTCTCAAATATAGAAAAAGCTGTTAAAGAGGCTTACAGAATTTTAAAAAAAGGAGGTAAATTTATATGTTTGGAGTTTAATCAATTAGAGGATCAGAATTTACAGAAACTATATGATTTTTATTCCTTTAATATTATTCCAAAAATTGGCTCTGTAATTACAGGTGACCAAGATTCATATCAATATTTTGTTGAGTCAATAAGAAAATTCCCATCTTCAGATGATTTTGTTGAGATTTTGAAAAATAAAGGTTTTAAAGCAGCAAATTATCAAAAATTAACATTTGGTCTTACAACTTTATATATAGGTGAAAAATGAATATTTTTTCTTTTTTTATGCCAATTAAAATATTTTTATATATCCAATTTTTTGGCTGTAACTTTCTTTTAAGAAAAATCCCGTATGTGGGTATTTTATTTTGGCCTTTTGAGATATTTTCTTTGTTTAATATTAGGAATGTAAAAGGAAAAAGATTAAGATATCTATTAGAATCCTTAGGGCCTACCTATATTAAATTTGGCCAAGTTCTCTCTGCAAGACCAGATTTAGTTGGTGTTAATATTTCTCAAGAACTAGCTTTTTTACAAGATAGATTATCACCTTTTTCTTTTAGATTGGTTAGGAGGATTTTTAGAAATGAAATTAATAAAGATATATCAGAGATATTTTCTGATTTTGCTGAAATACCAGTTGCTGCCGCATCTATTGCTCAGGTTCATAAGGCAAAAACATTCGATGGTAAAATTGTAGCGGTGAAGATTTTACGCCCAGCAATAGATAAAAAATTTAAATCAGATATTTTGTTTTTTAAGTTTGCTGCCAATATTTTAAATAATTTCAAATCATTAAAAAGATTAAAATTAAGAGAAGTAGTGGAGATGTTTGAAAAAACTGTTTCTTATGAGTTGGATTTAAGGGTTGAGGCTGCAAATGGTCATAAATTAGCAGAGAATCTTAGATCCAATAATAAAATAATTATAGCTGATATTGATTGGTCTTTAACTTCTTCTAAAATAATGGTCTCTAATTGGATTGAAGGAAGAAAACTTAACGAAATAAAGGGTTTTTCTGAGGCTGAATTAAAAAAATTAGGAGATGATTTGATTTTATGTTATTATGAACAGGCTTATAGAGATGGTTTTTTTCATGCTGATTTACATCCAGGTAATATAATCATTACTAATGATAAAAAAATAGCCTTTGTTGATTTTGGTATAATGGGTGTGTTATCATTTGATGATAGAATGGCGGTTACTGAAATTGTTAATGGTTTTATTAATAGAGATTATGATTATGTCGCTAAAGTTCATTTAAAAGCTAATTATATACCAAGAGATGCTGATATTAACCAGTTTGCTATTGCATGTAGATCTATTGGTGAGCCAATTTTTGGTAAGGATGCAAGTGATATTTCAATCGCAAAATTAATGTCACAGTTATTTATGATTACGGAAAGCTTTGGTATGCAAACTCAGCCGCAATTACTTTTATTACAAAAGACATTATTATTAGTTGAAGGTGTGGGTTTATCTTTAAATCCAAGGCTAAATATGTGGAAATTAGGTGCTCCATGGATGGAAGAGTGGGTAAAAAATAATTTAAATTATAAATCAGTTTTGCATCATAAATACCTGACATTACAGGATAAAATTTCTGAATTTGATAATTTATTCTCTGATGTTAAGGAAATTATTTATAATTTTAAAAATAAAAAGAGAAAAAAAACTTCTAGCTTCGCTTGCGGGCTTATATTTGGAATATTGGCAACTATAAGTTTCTATTTAATGAATTGATAAATTAACAAAATATTTTGAATAAAAGCTAAAAAAATGTTAAAATGAAGTTATAACGTTTTCTGGAGGTGATATATTTATGAAAATTGTAATTTCTAGCCATAATGTAAGTGGTATTTCGGGTCAGGGATTTGATAAATATCTTAAAGATTCAATTGGTAAAAAAATCTCAAAATATATAAAAAAATATGCCATTAGCGCGCATATTATATTAGATAAAGTAAAAAATGGCTATAATTGTACTTTAATTGTAACTCAAAAAAGAGTTAAACATTATAATATAAAAGTTAATGAAATTGCACTTTGTCCTTATGATTCATTTAACTTTGCTTTAAATAAATTATCTTCTTCATTAGAGAGATTTAAAGAGAAAAATAGCAGATAATAATAATTTAATAATTATTTGTGTATATATTGATTTTATGTTATAATATCTGAAAACTTAGGGTATTATTATGTTAAAAGTGTTACTTAATATATTAATTATTTGGGGATTATATACTTTATTTACTTCTCCAAAATTTGAATATTTAGCTAAATTTGTAAAAATTACAGTGGGTGCTTTAGTTTCACCTTTTATGTAATAAACTAAGATCTAGCACTGTAAATATTTGCTAATATCTCTGGTGCATTAACATCTTTAGGAATTTTTCCATATTCGTAAAATACATCTATTGGTATTCCTCCTCTTGGATACCATAATGCAGTAATACGAAGCCATTTTGGTTTTATTGTTTTAGTAATATCTTTGGCTATTTTAATTGTGCAATCTTCATGAAAAGCACCGTGATTTCTATAACTTCCAAGATATAATTTTAAAGATTTGCTTTCAACCATTTTGGTGTCAGCAACATAATCAATTATTATTTTTGCAAAATCAGGCTGACTTGTAACAGGGCAGATTGAGGTGAATTCTGGACATGTAAATCTAGCTACATAATTAACATCTGGATGCGGATTAATAACTGGGTCAAGAATATTAATATTTGGAGTTGTAGGTATTTCAGTGTTTTTACCAAGCTTTATTTTATTATTGTTCATTTTTTAAAATTGAATAAAATTCTATATTATAATATTTATTGTTATGACGACGATAATTTTTTAAGCAACCTTCATAAGTGAATCTGTTTTTTTCAAGTAATTTTATGGAAGCTATATTTTCTTTTATAGTAGATGCTTGTATTCTTTCAAGTCCAAGATTTTGAAATCCAAATTTTATTACGCTCTGCATGGCAAGATTCATTATGCCTTTTTGCCAATAATTACTAGATAAATCATAACTTATTTCACCTCTATTATTAATGATGTTAATATCGTGAAAACCAATGGCTCCAATCATCTTATTTGTTTTAACTTCACTGATAGCCCAATATATTCCTCTTTTTTTATAATATAAATCAATCCAGTAAATTATATCTTCTTTTGCTTCTTCTAAATTTTTAGGAATTGGCGCTAAAATATATTTGTTTACTTTAATGTCGCTAATATAATTGTAAAAATCTGAGGCATCGTCAAATTTCTGTTCTCGTAGCATAAATTCATTATTTATTTTGAGAGTAGGGAAGTTATTGGGGTAAATCATATTCTATAGGATCGGTAATATTATTTTCTTTAAAACCTTTTAAACGATAATAACAAGAGTCACATTTGCCACAAGCTTTATTATTTTGTGGATCATAGCAACTATGAGTTATGCTATAATCCACTTGTAATTTTATACCTAATTTGATTATTTCAGCTTTAGAGAGATTTATTATAGGTGTATGTATAGTTATTTTTTGGCTTTGACCAATTTTTGTTCCTAAATTTGCCATTTCTTCGAATGATTTTATAAATTCTGGCCTGCAATCTGGATAGCCGCTATAATCAATTGCATTTGCTCCTATAAAAATGTTGCTTATATTGCTGCCTTCTGCATATGACAAGGCATATGACAGGAATAAAATATTTCTAGCGGGAACATAGGTGATAGGTATCTCTATTTTATTGTTTTGTGCCTTTGGAATGGTTAAATTATTTGTAAGAGCTGAATTTTGGAATATACCTTGATTGATGGTAACTATTTTATGGGTTTTAAAGCTAAAAAAATTAACTATTTTTTTAGCATATTCAAGCTCTGTTTTATGATTTTGGGAGTAATCAAAGCTTATAGCATGTAATTCATAATTTTCTGATTTTGCAATAGCTGATATAGTAGCTGAATCAAGGCCACCGCTTAGTAATATAAGAGCTTTTTTAGTCATTCAATATTAAGATATTTATGTGTTTGAAGGCTTATAATATAACCGTGTTTTTTTGCAAGTTTGATGGCAAGGTTCTGATTTATAAGGTTTTTTTCTTGGTTATATTCATCCATTGGTTGAATATAAACAGGTTTTTTAATGTGTAGCTTGGGTATATTTTTATAATTATTTTGTGGAGATATTATAAATTTAAAAGAATCTATATATTCTATTAATTCATCATTAATTTGATATTCTTTATTAATTATTTTAGGTGAGCAACAGATATGTACTTGTTTAGGGAGTTTTCTTCTTATAGTGCCGTTTGTTTCGATTTGTATAATATAATTATTTTCAATAAGAAGATTTACTAATTTTTCTATAGGTTGTCTTAATGGTTCTCCACCAGTAATAATTATTAGTTTTATTTTGTCTTTTCCTATTGCTTTTTTTACCTTATCAATAATTTCAGACACAGATATTTTTTTAAATTTTTCAAATTCTGTATCACAAAAAAAACATTTTAGATTGCAGCCACCTAATCTGATAAAAATTGCTGGATGACCTGAATAATAACCCTCTCCTTGAATAGTACTGAAAATTTTAACAATATCTAACTCATCACCTGGATGATTTTCAATTTTTGCTATAGAGTTTTTGCCAAACATATTATTTTTCCCACTCAGAATAACGGAATGTATCTAAGATATGATTTATAGTTTCTTCATCTTCTCCCATGGTGAGTAGAATTTGTTTGCTCATCTGTACGCCAGTTTCTGGTACCTCTGGAACTATATATTGATTATCATGAAGTTTTTTTATGTCATTATAATGAGATAGATCTTGTGCTCTGGTAATTAAATTAATTTTAGGGTGAAATTTTTTTATTATTTTAATAGATTTTTTTACCTCTTTTTTGTCGCTCATTGAAAGAATTATAGATGCAGCATTTTCAAGTGGAAGTGATTGCAGCATTTTTGAGTTTGTTATGTCACCATAATAAATAGGATTATGTTTTGAAAAATATTTTGATACTATTGAATTATTTTTATCAATAGCAATAAATCTAACTTCTTCTTGTGTTAAAATTTTTGATATTGTTCTACCAACTCTTCCATAACCAACTATAATTACTAAATTATGGAGGCAGGGAATTGATTTTTTGTTTTTCTTTATGTCTTTGTTAGATATTAAATATTCTAGTTTTTTTCCTGCTGAGGCAAGCAGAGGTGTGATTGCCATTGAAAGACCTACTATTAGGGAGATATTTTGAAATATCTCATCAGTTAAAATAGATTGCTTTCTAGCAAGTTCAAAAACTACAAAGGCAAATTCTCCTGTTTGAGATACTAAAAGAGCTGTGTTGATAGATATGGATAATTTATTTTTAAATAATAAGCATATTAAAAGAGTAATAAATGTTTTGGTAATTATCAAAAATATAGTAAAGATCAATATTTGAATGTAATTTTCAGCTACAAGGCTTAAATCAAATTGCATACCTATTTCAGTTATAAAGAAAAATCCTAAAAACAAACCTTTAAATGGATCTATTGTAGATTTTACTTGATGTTGGAATTCTGTTTCAGCTATCATTACTCCAGCAATAAAAGCACCTAATCCTAATGATAAACCTGTATAATTTGTTATCCATGCTGCACTTAAAACAACAAATAAGGTGGAGGCAATAAAAAGATCACTATGTTTTTGAGATGCTATTAAGTGTAATAATGGCTTTAATAAATATCTGCCAAAAATAATTATTGATGTAAGAGCTAAAAATGATTTAAAAATAATTGCAATTGATGTTTCAAAAATATTTACTCCTGTTTTATTTAATAATGGTATTAAAACAAATAGAGGTATTACTGCTAAATCTTGCAGTAATAAAATTGATAAACTGATTTTTCCAGCTTTAGTATTTGCTTGATATGTTTCACCTAATATTTTCAAGACAATTGCAGTAGAGGATAAAGCAAGTCCCAAACCAATTACAAGTGATAAGGACATATTGCCTGTGAGATTGAAGCATATTATTCCAAAAATAGTTCCTGTTATTAAAAATTGTAATGACCCAATGCCAAAAATCATATTACGCATT
>CBFHSE010000013.1:14011-37596 GCA_965658435.1 Rickettsiales bacterium
CCAATCATAAATAGTAAAAAAACTACCCCAAATTCTGCCATTGATTTTGTGGCATCATTATAACCTGCAAGATTGAAGCCATAAGGCCCAATAAGTGCTCCTGCAACAATATAACCTATTACAGGGCTTAACTTTAATTTTTTAAAAATTAATACAACTATTATTGCAAAGCTTAAAATTGTTAACACATCTGGTAAAATATGATGTGATTCTAGCCCTCCATATGGTGTTAGAATATTTTGGGTAAGAGATATTATATCAATCATTCGTTAATTTTTTAGAATAATATAACCATTAAATTTTTTTAGTAAATTATCAAAAAATATTAACTATTTTTTTTATCGTTTGGCTATTTTCATTTTCTAAATTTAAAAATGGTTTTGATTGATCTGATAATTTTGCTATTTCTGGATTAAATTTTATATTTCCTAGATATTTTATTTTATGCTTTTTGCAGAAATTAGAGCTAAGATTATTTTCTTTCAGAAAATTCATATTTTCAATTAAACCTAAAATTTTTATGTTTAATTTATGCATCAAGTCAATGGTTCTTACTGTATCTATTAAAGATAATTGATGGGGTTGAGAAATAATTATAGCATTTGCTGAAGGGAAGTTTTTTAAAAGCGAGAGATAGACATCACCAGTACCTGGAGGCATATCTATGAATATATATTCAATATTTTCCCATTTGGTGTTTTCAATTAAATTATTGAGTGCTTTGATTATCATTGGAGAGCGCCATATTAAAGCTGATTCTTTAGCTATCAAAAACCCCATTGAATTTATTTGTAAGCCATTTTTTTTAATGGGAACCATTTTATTATCAATTATTTTTGGCTCTTTTTGTTTAATTCCAGAGAGATGGTGAATTGAAGGTCCATATATATCTGCATCAATTATTGCTGTTTTTTTGTTTTTTAATTGATTGGCAAGGGCCAAATTGTAACATAATGTTGATTTTCCAACTCCTCCTTTGGCTGAGCAAATTAAAATTATTTTTGGTTTTTTTTTATTATTATGATTAGTAAGTAGAATATAAAAATTTATTTTGAGGAAGCTTTGCTCTAAAGATTTTTTTAAATCTTCTAAAATTATTTTTTTTATGTCTTTTGTAATTTTATTTGCTTCAATTATTATTTTGCATTTATCATTCTGAATTTTCAATTCATATTCTAAATCATTTAATTTGTTAGCCTTAAAAAAATTTGCAATAAACTTATTTATTTTGCTTTTACCATTGAAATTTAACATATAATAATTATTTATAAGTTGTTAATTAATTTAAAGAGATATTTAAGTGTTATATAGTTTTTCAAAATTTGCTAGTTTTTTTGATAATCCTTGGAGAGATGATGAAGAAAAAACAACAAGAAAGCCAGTTTCTTCTCAAGGTAATTCAAGTCAAAATAAAAAAAATGATATTGAAAAATTAGTTAATAAATATAAAGGAAATTTTAATAATTTTGATAAAAATTTCTCAGGTAAAAATATTTTTCTTTTAATACCTGTTGTTATTTTGTTTTGGTTATTAACGGGTTTTTATACTGTACAACCAGATGAACAAGCATTAGTGCTTAGATTTGGAAAATATGACAGAACATCAGGCCCAGGTTTGCATTATCATATGCCAGCACCTGTTGAAAAATTATTTAAAGTTAAAGTAACTAAAATTAACTCAGTAACAGTTGGTTATAGATCTCTTGGTTCTGATATTAGCCCTAGAACAGAAGAAAGTTTGATGTTAACAGGTGATGAAAATATCGTGGATATTAACTTTGAAGTTCAATGGAGGGTAAAAGATGCTTATTCTTATTTATTTAACGTTAGAGATAATATTTCACAAAATAGTACGGTTAAAACAGCAGCTGAAAGTTCTATGCGTGCTGTTATTGGAAAAACAGATATTGCCGTAGCTCTTGCAGAGGGTAGAAGTGGAATTGAAGAAGAAAGTAAAGATTTGCTTCAAGAAATTTTAGATGATTATAGTTTTGGTGTTGAAGTAGTTAGGTTGCAATTATTAAAAGTTGACCCTCCTTCTCAAGTTATAGATGCATTTAAAGATGTTCAAACAGCAAAGTTAGAAAAAGAAAAAATAATCAATCAAGCACAATCTTTTAGAAATGATATCATACCAAAGGCAAGAGGAGATGCGCAAAAAATTATTGAAGAAGCAATGGCTTATAAAAGCGAGGTAGTTGAACAGGCAAAAGGTCGTTCACAGAGATTTTTAAAGTTATATAGAGAATATAGCAAGGCAAGAGATATAACCAGAAAAAGAATATATATTGATACAATGAAAGAAGTATTTTCTAAAGCAAATGTAACAGTTATGGATGGCAAATCTTCTAATACAGGTGTTATGCCATATATGCCAATAAATAAACCAGTTAGAAATGGAGGTAATTAATGATTAAATATATTTTAGGTATTTTAGCTACAATTATAATTATAGTTTTTTTTAATTCTTTTTATATTCTTACTCAGGTAGAACAAAGTGTTGAGATAAGGTTTGGTAAGGCTGTTGATCAAGAAATTGAACCCGGTTTAAAATTAAAGCTGCCATTTATTGATGATGTTGTTTTCTTTGATAAAAGAATATTACATCTAAATGCTGAGTCTAAAGAAGTTATTGCTTCAGATAGAAAAAGGCTAATTGTTGATGCGTTTGCTAAATATAGAATCGTCAATCCTTTGCTTTTTTATCAATCTGTTAGAACTGAAAGATCAGCTGATATTAGACTTAGCTCTGTATTGGAATCTAGTTTAAGGCAAGTTCTTGGTAATGTTCCATTAAATTCTTTATTACAGGAAGGTGGAAGATCTGAGATTATGGGCGACATTAGAGATATTGTTAATGATAAAGCATTATCATTTGGCTTAGAAGTTCTTGATGTTAGAATTATGCGTGCAGATCTACCAAGAGAAAATTCTGTAGCTATTTACAGAAGAATGCAAACTGAGAGAGAAAGAGAAGCTAAAGAATTTAGAGCTGAAGGTGAAGAGGAGGCAAAAAAAATAAAAGCTAAAGCTGAAAGAGAAAGGATAGAATTGTTAGCTGCAGCTAAAAAACAAGCCGAGATTATTAGAGGTGAAGCTGATGGAACAGCTACTAATATTTATGCAAGAGCTTTTGGTGTAGATCCTAACTTTTTTGAATTTTATTCTTCTATGAATGCATATAAAGATTCTGTAGCTAATGAAGAGACAAATATAATAATTTCACCAGATTCTAGGTTTTTTAAATATTTAAATAATATATATAGATAAAATGTTTATTAAAATTATTAGAGTATTAATTTCTTTTAATATTTTGTTTTTTTCTTTTAATTCAGGAGCAAAATCTATAGATTTTTGTGCTTTAAATAATATTTCTTTTGCAAATATTGTAGAAAAATTAACCCCTGCCGTTGTAAATATTTCAACAAGTCAAACAGTAACTTATAAAGGATCAAACTTGGATGACTTATTTTCTGGCATGCCTAACAATTCACCATTTAAATTTTTCTTTAAAGAGTATTTTGATGACTCATTAGGCCGGGATAAGACTGAAACAGTTACCTCTTTAGGATCTGGCTTTATAATTTCTGAAGATGGATATATTGTTACTAATAATCATGTTGTGGAAAAAGCAGATATCATTAATGTAAAATTTAATAATGATAAAATTTTAAGAGCTAAATTAATAGGAACAGATCCTAGAACAGATATTGCTCTTTTGAAAATTGATTCTAATGAAAAATTACCTTATGTAAATTTTGGTGATTCAGATAGTGCTAAAGTTGGAGATTGGGTAATTGCAATAGGTAATCCATTTGGCCTTGGAGGAACTGTTACTGCTGGAATAATATCAGCAAGAGGAAGAAATATTGGCACTAGTAATGCTGTAGATTTTATTCAAACAGATGCTGCAATTAATAAGGGGAATTCGGGTGGTCCTATGTTTGATAGCAAGGGAAATTTAATAGGAATTAATACAGCGATATTTTCTACATCAGGAAATGGTGGTAGTATTGGTATTGGTTTTGCAATTCCTACAAATATTGCTTCATCAGTTATTAAACAGTTAAAAAATAATGGTAAGGTTGTAAGGGGTTGGCTTGGTGTTAATGTACAATATGTATCACCTAATATGGCTGAAGCAATGGATATGAAAGAAATTAAGGGTGCATATGTTGTTAAGGTTGAACCTAATAGTCCTGCTGCAAAAGCAAAAATTAAGGAGGATGATATAATAATTTCTTTTGATGGAAAAAAAATTAAAAATGTTTCAGATCTGCCACGAATAGTTGGAAATACAGAAATAGGAAGATTGGTAAAAATAATTATCTTAAGAAACAATAATGGTAAATTGGTTGAAAAAGAATTAATAGTGAAAATTGCGAAATTAGTTGATAAGGAATCTGAAGAAAATAAGATTTCTGAAGATGATTTGGAGCAAATAGAATATTTAGGATTTAAATTATTAGAGTTAACAGATTCAATTAGAAGTAAATATAAAATATCTGAAAATATTGAAGGTATTTTAATTTTAGGTCATGGTAATGATTCAAAAAATAAAGATTCAGGCTTTATTTCTGGTGATATTATTGTTAAGTTGAATCAGGAGCCAGTAAGTGATTTAATTAAATTTAAAAAGATTGTAGAGAAACAAAAGAAAGATGGAGGGAAATATATATTATTAACCGTTAAAAGAAATAATATTACAATTGTATCCACCGTTAATATAGAATAAAAGCGCAACTAAATGACCAAAAATCCTTCATCAGCAATATTTTGGTCAATATTATCCTCTTTTTTCGTTGCTATAATGCTTTGCGTTCTTAGATATCTATCTGCTGATTATAATTCTGTTTTTCTAGTTTTTTGGCGTAATTTATTTGCTCTTATAATTATTTTTCCATTTTTTTTTAAAAATGGTTTCAAAAGTTTTAAAACGAATAGGTTGAGGTTATTCTGGCTTAGAGCAATAATAGGAGTTATAGCAATGATTATTTGGTTCGAGGCCATATCTATGACTAGCTTACCTAAAGCAACTGCCCTTAGTTTTACAAGCCCAATTTTTACTATTATTGTTGCTGTTTTTTTATTAAATGAAAAATTAACTTTGTTAAGATTCTGTTCAGTTATTATTGGTTTTATAGGTGTGTTGATTATTATTAGACCAGGCTTTGAATCTTTTGGTTTAGGAGCATATTTGGTTCTTTTTTCAACTTTATTATGGTCTTTTGCTGCAATAATAATTAAAAAATTATCAAAGACTGAATCTGCTTTATTAATAGTATTTTATATGAATTTAATGATGTTAATTTTAGTAACACCACTTTTGTTTACATATTGGCAAAATGTAAAAATTTCTGATTTAAAATGGCTTTTTCTTCTTGGTTTAACTTCTAATATGTCACATTATGCTTTAGCTAAGGCACTTAGTTTAGCTGATATATCTGTTATAATGCCATTTGATTTTATTAGATTGATTTTTGTTTCAATTTTCTCATATATTTTGTTTAATGATGTTACAACAATTTATGATATAATTGGTTCAGTTGTAATTTTAACTATAGTTTTTTATTCAGCATTTAATGAATCAAAATCTGTTAAAAAGAAAATTGTTAATGTTAGAGGATATAGAAGATTTTTTGGCTCTTAAATATCTAGTAATTTTAAAATATTATCTAAATCTTCAGGTTCTGATATATTATGACTATTAATATTAGGAGCTATTCTCTTATTAAGACCTGTTAATACTGTCCCTGAACCTATTTCTATTATATCGCTTACACCTTGATTTTCTAGTTCTAGAATTGTTTCGCGCCATCTTACTTTACTTGTTACTTGTTCTATTAGTAATTTTTGTATAATATCAGTTTTATTTTCTGCTTTCGCTGATAGATTTGTAATTATTGGAATTTCAGGAACATTAAATGTAGTTTGTAATATTTCTGGTGCTAATTTATCTTGTGCCTCTTGCATTAATTTTGAATGAAATGCACCACTTACAGGTAATTTGATTACTTTTTTTGCACCTAATTTTTTTCCAATTGAGATTGCTTTATCAATGGCTTCTATGCTGCCGCTTATCACTATTTGCCCTTCTGAATTATCATTAGCAATTTGACAAATACCATATTTTGCAGCTTGTTTAGTAATTTCTTCTGCTATTGTAATATTAACACCTATAATTGCAGCCATAGTTCCTTTGGTTTTTTTTCCTGCATCTCGCATAGATTTACCTCTAATTTTTAGTAATTTTGCTGTATCACTTAATTTTAGCGTATTAGCAACTGTTAGAGCTGAATATTCACCAAGTGAATGACCAGCAACATAAGAGGTTAAATTAGCTAGTTTATTACTTAAATTTTCATTAATTACATTTGATATTGCAATTGATACTGCCATTAGGGCAGGCTGAGTATTTTCTGTTTTGGTTAATTCAGATATTTCTCCCTGAAACATTAATTGAGAAAGATTTTGTGCTAATATTTCGTCAATTCCTTGGAATGTTTCTTTAGCTGTTTGGAATGATTCTGAAAAGTTTTTTCCCATACCAATTTTTTGAGAACCTTGACCTGGAAATATAAGTGCAAATTTAGGCATTTTCTTAATGTATTATTATTATAAGATTTATAAATATTTATTATCAAAAACTCAATAAATTCCTTATTTTATGCTTGTTTGAGTTGTAAATTTATGATATAATATATCTGTTTATTAATTTAGGGTTAATAATATGAGATTTTTACTTGTTTTTATAAGTTTAATATTATTATCAAATTGTGCTTCTGGAGCTTTTTCTATGCCAGATAATTGGAATTGGGGCTTCAGGCCAAGGCCATTTATGATGCGTGGTGTTCCTGATGGTAATGATGATTATTCACTTGGTTTTAGAGATGGTTGTAAATCTGTTTTAAATACTGTAGCCGAAGGTATGGTTAGAAATATTAAGCCTGTTTATGATGGTTGGTTATTAACTTCTAATAATTTATATGCATCCGGATTTGTGGATGGGGAGGAGCATTGTACTTATTTTTATGATTGGGATATTACTTAATATGACGAAAGCAAAGAAAATTATAACATTAATCTTTATATTTCATTTTACAGCTTGTGGGGCTGTTGGTGATTTCTTTGCTAAATCTAGCTTACTTGATATGAAACCACCTCCAGGTCCACCAGAATTTCAAGCAGCATATGTTGATGCATGCTCAACTGCGTTAAATGAGAATCCTCATAGTCTAATAGCAGTTGGTAGGAAAAGAATGTATAAACATCCTGTATTGAATCACCGTTCAAACTTATATAGAACTATGTGGCGTGATTCATATATTTATTGTGCATTATGGATTTCATATTTAGCAGAAAAACATGTTGGTTCATTTTTTAGGCCAAGTTTTACTTTACAAAATAGAGCTATGCCAGGAACTATGAGAAAAACTCTTTATGAAGGTGCTCCTCCAGGTCCTGAAAAGTTTAGAAGGGGTTGGAAGGATGGTTGTAACACTGGTAAGGGCGCAACTGGAAAATCTAAACATAAGCTAGTCTATAAGTTTTTTAAGGATGCTAGATTTATAGAAGGTGATGGCTTTAACCAAGAATATGATAAGGGTTGGAGTACTGCTTTTTGGTATTGTCAAAGAGGTTACGACGTAATTGAAAGTGGAGGCAGAGGTGACTTTTTATAAAAGAAAATTAAATCTATTATTAATATTGTTAGGTCTTAATTTATTTTTGTTCGGATGTTCAAAATATATTATAAGTCCCTCTCAAATTAAATTACCTGAATATGGTTCAAAACAAATGTTAACTGGAATTAGAGATGGTTGCGATTCAGCCCATTCATCGCGTGGAAATTCTTTATACAGAACTTTTTTTAAATTTGAACAAAAGCCAGAATTAATATTGGATGATGAGTATTATGATGCTTGGTATAGAGGATATATTTATTGCTTTCATATTGTAAATAGAAGGGCTTTTGGATCAATAGATGATAATTTTCAATCTGAACATGGTGAGTGGTTTTGGGCAAAAGAAGGTTATAACCATAAGGGTATTGACTCTTTTCTGGATACAAAAGGAATAGATTTAGATTTTAATGGTGGTATTAAAATGCCAGGTGAAGGACAAGCTTGGTGGAACACAGGTCTTTTTGGTAATTTTGGTAAACATAAATGTAAAGGTATTTTTCAATGCGCAGCTCGTTAAAATTAATATTTATATTCTTGTTTTTCCTGTCATTCTCTGCTTGTGATTTGACAAAAAATAATATATTAGCACCCAATAAAAGGTTGTTTAAACAACTGCCTGAGGCAGCAGATGATTATGAGGATTATAAACAAGGCTGGCTTGATGGTTGTGAAACAGGGATGGCAACAGGATTTGCAAATGATTATTATAAAACCTTCTATAAGTTTAATAAAGATATAGAAATGGTAAAGCAAGGTGTAAAGCCATATTTAAGAGCCTGGTCAACAGCGATGATATATTGTAGACATTATGTTTTAGCAACCTTAAAAGAAGCAGGAATGCAACCAAGATTGCCAGGTCAAGGATTCCCAATGCCATTAGGAGGTGAAGAAGGCGAGGGTAAAGCATTTGGTCATGGTGTTTTTAAAACTTGGGATTTTGATAAGCATGGAGCCCAAGGACTATCTCGCTGGTAAAAAATTGATCTTTTAAGCTCTTTTTAATAAAACTTCTATTCATTTAGTATGGCTAAACTTCATATTAGTTTTAATAAAAATAGCAGTAAAATCTCTAATTTTTTGGAAATAGCTAAACAGCTGAATATTTGCTTGTATTTCTTACGCTCTTTTTAATAAAACCTCTATTCATTTCGTATGGCTAAACTTCATATTAGTTTTAATAAAAATGCCTTATTATTTTAGGAACAAGTTATAATATTTGTGGATTTTTATGAGATGGTGGGTCAGGTAGGGCTTGAACCTACGACCCCAACGTTATGAGCGTCGTGCTCTAACCAACTGAGCTACTGACCCAATTTGAGTTTTTTATAAGGTTAAAGATTAATTCTTGCAAGAAATTTATATTATTTAAGCTTATTTTTTATGTTTTTTAATATATTTAATTTTTTTGTTTGGAATTGATGTCCAATTAATAATAAGGCAGGGGTTAAGAATAATGTTAATATTGTAGCAAAACTAAGTCCACTTGCTATGGTTGTAGATAATTGTTGCCACCATTGGCTTGAAGGTGAGTTAAAAAAAACATCTCTAGAAAAAAAATTAATATTCATGCTATATACCATTGGTAATAAACCTAGCACTGTAGTTATTGATGTTAGTAATATTGGTCTAACTCTTAATTTTGCTGTTTCTATAATGGCTTTTTTTACATTATTTTCATTTTTTACATGCTTATCAAAGCTATCTATAAAAATTATATTATTATTAACTACAATACCTGCCAGTGAAATAATCCCCAAGCCGCACATAACGATACCAAATGGTGAGTTTGATATTAATAATGCTATTAATACCCCTGTTGTTGATAAATAAGCTGCACTTAAAATAATGAACATTTTATAGAATGAGTTAAATTGAATAATTAGCACTAGGGCAATTGCCAATATTGCTAAAATAAAAGCATTTTTTAAGAAATTTTGAGTTTCCTTACTTTGCTCATCTTCACCTTTGAAATTTACTTTTATTTTTTGATTTAGACTGTCATTTTTTAGCCAGTTTTTTATTATGTTTACCCCCTCATATGGAAATTTATCTGCAGCCATATTTGCTTTTATGTAAATCACTCTTTTAGAATTGCTGCGTTCAATTTTATTGAGTTCTTGCTTTGATTCTTTTGTTATAAAATTACTAATTGGGATGTTTTTTTCATCATCTTTTATAATTTTTAGGAGATCAAATTGGGATAGATTACGATATTTCTCAGGAAATCTGATTACTATATCAACTTCTTCATCATTATTATCTGGACGGTAATTAGTCGCTATAATACCATTTGTTACTAGTTTTATAAAATTTCCTACCTCATTAATTGAAACATTGGCATATTCTGCTAATTCTTTATTTATGTTGAATTTCCATTCAATAGATGGCAGTTGTGTTGAATCTTCAACATCTCTAAATGCTTGATTGTTTTTAAGAAATTTGATAAGTTTTTTTGCTTCTTCTTCAATAATTTGATTATTTGATGCAGTAATTTCTAATTGAATATCCTTTCCGCTTTGAGGGCCTTTCTTTTCTGCTGCTGTTTCAATAATTATTCCTGCAAATTTTTTATTTAAATCATTTTGTAATTTATTTAATATTTCTTTAGCTTTTGGTCTATATCTCCAATTTGAAAACTGAATTTGTAAGACAGATATTGTATCCTCTGGGTTACTATTACCCCTCATATTTGAATTTGTGGATCCTGCTCTTGAATATAATATTTTAATACCATCTGGGTGATTATTGAGAATGTATTTTTCAATTTCTTGGCTTAATTTATCTTTTTCATAAATCGATAAGTTACCTCTTGCTCTAATTTGTATGGAAGCATTATCTGGTTCTATATTTGGAAAAAATTCAATACCATTGCCATAATTTTTAAAAAGATAAATGGAGCCAATTAAGAATAAAAATATAATACCACAAAATCTTAAAGGTTTGTTTAGAATTTTGTTAAGAAGATTTTCATAGAGTTTTAATAAATTTTCAAAAAAAGGAGATTTAATATTTTCTTCTTTATCTAATTTAAACCATGAACCTATTATTGGTATGAAAACTAAGGCTACAAGTAATGATGAGCTTAAGGTAATTATTAATGTTAGAGGTATATAATACATAAATTGTCCAACCACTCCTGGCCAAAATAATAAGGGCATAAAAACAATTAAGGTTGTTAAGGTGGATATTATAATAGGCATATACATTCTTTTTACTGATAATGCATAAGCTTCTTTTGGTGCTATATTTTCTTTTAATTTCTTATCTGCATATTCTGTAATTACAATTGCGGAATCAACAATTAATCCAACTGATAAGATTAAGGAAAATAATACTACTACATTAAGGGTAACTCCAATATTTTTTAAAATTAATATTGCAATAACAAAGCATAATGGAATTGAAAGGGCGGAAAGAATTGCTGGTCTTAATCCAACTGTTAATAATAAGGTTAGCAGAACTAAAATTATAGCAAAAATAATATTATTTTGTAGATCATAATTAGTAGTTATAATTCTTTTTGAGGAATCTTGAGAGTAAGTTATTTTTATATTTTCTGGTAAATATTGTTTTTGTTGAGCTATTGTTTTTTTAATAGAGCTTACAGTTTCAATTACGTTTTTTCCTGACCTTTTTGATATTTCTAAGGTTACTGCTTTTTCACCATTTACTCTAGCTATCGAATTTCTGGTTTTATAGCCTTGTTTAATTTCTGCAATATCCTTAAATTTAATAATTCTTTGTTCGTTTTTTTTAACTGGGATATTTGCTATATCTTCAATATTTTCTATCAAGCCAGGAATTTTAATGGCATATCTACTTGAATCAGAAATTAAAGCTCCTGCTGTAACCAATTGATTATTTTTAATTAAGCTTTCTATTAGTTCTGTGGTTATATTATATGATTCTAATTTTACAGGATCTATTATAATTTCTATAGTTTCTTCTAAATCACCAGCAATATTTACATCTAATATATTAGGCAATGTTTCAATAACATCCTTTAAATCTTTAGCTGCATTAACTAATATTTTTTCATTATTACTTCCACTTAAAATTACATTTAAAATTGGAAATTCACTAAAAATAATTTCCTTTATAATTGGTTCATCTATATCTTTAGGTAATTTTGATTTTGCAATATCTATTTTATCTTTGACATCCTCTAATGCTTTTTTAGAATCAAAACCTGCTTCAAATTCTAAAATTATTGATGCTTTTCCTTCTATTGAATATGAAGTTAGATTTTTAATGCTTTCAATTGATTGTAATTCCTTTTCACTCGGTTTTAAAAGTAATTTTTCTGCATCCTCAGGAGATATTCCCTCATAATTCATTGAAATGAATATCATAGGGATTTGTACATCTGGATATTCTTCTCTTGGTATTAATTTATAAGCGTTTAAACCTTGAAATATAAATATAATAATAAGAAAAATTATTGCTTTTCTTCTATTTATTAATTTTTCAATTAAATTCATTTATTATTTTATTTAAATAGATGTATTTCATCTAATTTATATGATCTATTTTTTATTTTACTATGATTAATTTTGACTGATTATGATTTACAATTTTATACTTTCCTCTTTATCATTTCTTACATTAGGTGTGTTTGGAGATTTAATAGAATGACTATCTCTTACCTCTGTTGTAAAAAGACTTTTAAATATATTATCTGTTCTTTTTAACATATCATTAATATTTTCGCCTCCTTCTCTGTATATTTCTTGCATATCTTCTGATAATTTTTTAGCTTTTTCATTTATATCGTAACTAAATTTTGTTTTTTCTAAATCTATTTCACTTCCTTCTTCTCCTGTTTTTATAGCTGACTTTACTATTTTAGCTACAGATGTTGTTGGTAAATGCAGAGGGTTTATTTTTTTTAATGTTTTTACTGTACCGTCTGTGATTATTTTATTAGCTTTTTCCGTTTTATCTTTAAGACCTTCATCAGCTATTGATTCTATAAATTGATGAGTACCATTTAGTGTTTGGGACAATTTAATAGAACTTTTATATAATTCTGAGAGTGAGTTATCTGCTAATGATATAGTTTTATCTAATTTCGTTGATAATTTTGTATTATCAAAAATCGTTTGTAATGTATCGGTTGCTTGTGTAGAAAGTTTTTCTGCGGTATTTTTAGTATCTTGATATAAATTTGCATATTCTTGAAGAGGAATCGTTTTTGACTGAGTATCTTTTTTTGTAGACTGTCTTTTAGTAATATGTTCTGCATTCTTTAAAAACTTTTCAGTGTTTTGAGCTATGTCGATTGTATCGTTTATGCTTTTTGAAAAATATTTTGAAACTTCAACAACTGTTTCAGCTGCAGCATCTTTAGTTTTTTTAGTGTTATTATTTTCTTTAGTTGGGTCAATAAAATTAGTTATTGCCTGGATGGATTTTTTTATAAGGCTTAACATCATCAATTATCATCATATAAATAAATTGTATTATAATTTGTGTGATTAATCAAATTTATTTGAATATAATTAAGTTTAAGATGATTAGATTTTTAATCTTTGATTGAATCTACTATATCATCAATTTCTACAAACCCATGCCCTGTAGTTATAATTTCTAATTCAGGCTCTATATTGTTAACAAAAATATAATCACCTTCATCACTTAAAATTTCTGTTTTTAGAAATTTTACTTTATTATCTTTGATGACTTTAATTCCAATATTTCCTTCTTCATCAATTGTTAAATAAGATGATTTAATTTTATGAGCCGCAATTTTATCTATTGTAAGATATGTTGTTGCAGTCATACCATCTTTAATGGTTTTTTCTTTATTATTAACTTCTAATTCTATTTCAAAAGTTTTGGTTTTAGGGTCTGATTGGTTAGAAATATAATTTATTTTTGCTGGTTTCCTAACTGCATTGATGAATTCTACTTCTGCTATAGTGATATTTTTAAGTTTTTCATATAGTTTTTCTGCTATATAGCTTGTTATAACTATAATATCATCATTTATAAAATTCACTAGATTGCTATTATAAGCAGTAATGATTTCACCTTCTTCGACATTTATTTTTTCTATAACACCAGAAAATGGTGCTTTTATTTCGGTGTTTTCTAAATTAATTTGGGCAATTTTTAATTCAGCCTCACTTTTACTTAATTCTGCTTTGCTGTTATTATATTCTGTTTTTGAGGATAATCCTTTTTTATAAAGAGCTTTTATACTATTAAAGCTTGTTTTTTTGCTATTAAAATTTGCTTTTGCTTGGTTGTAGCTTGCTTGATATTGTTTTTTATCTAATATAATTATTGTTTCTCCCTCATTTAATATATCTCCTTCTTTTTTAAGAATTGTGTTTATTTTGCCATTTATTTCGCTTTTTAAGATAATTTTTTTGTGAGCTTCACTATAACCATATAGTTCTAATATTTGAGAATAGGGTAATGATTTTGAATAAGTACTTATAACTTTAAAATTTTGTTTATAATTAGTTAATTTTTCTTCTTTTATTTCTTTTTTATTAAAAATACCTGTTGCAATCCATATGATTGATGTTAACGCAATAATGAAAGCAATTTTATGTGTTTTTTTTATTTTATTGTTTCTTTTTTTCTTCATCTAAAATCTTTCTGATAACCAAATTGCAGTTTTTGAGGATTTGGCAATTATATTAGCCATGATTTTGTAAAAAGGGGCTTTTAATGCCTCGTTTTTTAAAGCTATGTCTTGATGGTGCATTTCATCTTCTTGGAATTTTTTTATTTTTTTGCAAAGATTTATTTGTTCTCTATCTTTGCTTTTTTTTAATTGATTTATTTGTTTTTGATAATGATCTTCAATAATTTCTTCAACTGCGTATGTGCATGCCATAGCTGATTTTTTTCCCATAATTGCAGTTATAGCTCCTAATGCATAACCTGATATATGCCATATAGGAAATAAAATGGTTGGTCTAATATTGTCTTTTGCAATTTCTTTATTAAAAAAATCTAAATGCTCTTTCTCTCCATCAAGCATTTCCTGGATTTTAGCTTTTTCACTAGGGTCTTTTGTGAAAGCAATTTGTCCTTCATAGATTCTTTTTGCACCATATTCACCAGCATGGTTAACTCTTATTATCTTATGAATTATTTCTTTTTTAAGCATATAGAAAATATATTTTGTTAGAAAAATTTACGCAAGTAAATTTCTGATTTTATTTTTAGTTAGATGTTTCTTGAATTTTTGTTAATTTTTACTTAAATATAAATCCTATTCCTTTAGGAGAGGTGGCCGAGTGGTTTAAGGCGCACGCCTGGAAAGCGTGTTGACGGCAACGTCTCGCAGGTTCGAATCCTGTTCTCTCCGCCAGTTTAACTGGTTCTAACTCATTCTCCGCTCTATTTTTCTCTAATCACAACCAACGCTCTAAGCCCAGTAAACCAAAGGCTTTGCGAGCTTCTAATTCTAATTTTAGTCGTCCTTTTTATTCTCCGTTTCTCACAAAATTCTGCCAAAATCACCCAAAATATTCTCTCTTTCTCCGTTTGGGTCATCCTGTTTTGATTTTAGGACGCCTCGATAAATACTGGCTTCACAGCTTTTTTATCGAACTTTTCTGTGTGGGTGAGCAAGTGCAACTTGGTTGATTTTTGCGAACTTTGTTATTTTTTAACATTATTATACAATAGGAAAAATTTAATTAGATTCTGAAATCTTTTTTTCTTCAATAATTCCAGTTTGGAGTATTGGAGCAACATCCATTTCTTTTGCTTCCATTAATTCAACAACCCTTTCCAGCGATAACGAAATTGTTGCTTGCTCGAGATCTGTAAGCTCATTTAAAGCTTCTGATAAAGTTTCTTGAAGTGGTGAAGGGGCTTTATCTGCAAATTCTTTTCCTTCATTAGTAATAGAAATTAACACTTGTCTTCTATCAGTTTCGCTTCTTTGTCTTATTACATATTTTTTAGCTTCTAGCCTATCAATAATACCAACTAAGGTGCTTGAGCTTAAATGTACATGTTTAGCAATTGTAGCAATAGTAACTGGGCCATTTTCAGCTATTGCAAGTAGGGTTATTAATTGAGGAGTTGTTATATCATGTTGAATGCTGAGTTTTCTTGAATGCATATCAACAGAGCGTATTATCTTCCTTAAATTTTGTAAAATTTTAAGATCATAACGCTGCTCGCTAACTTCTAATTCTTCTTGAGGGTCATTTATTTTCTGATCCATTATAAATTTCAATAATTGCTGCTAAAATTTAAAATTTAGATTAATTTAATTTTTAAATAAAATAATTTTATCTGAAAAGATTTTATATCGCGTTAAAATTATTTCTAGCCGCAATATATTCTGGTCTCGGTTCTCTGTTGCCAAAAGGTTCGTTTAGGGTATTTTCTGTGCTATTATAAACAAAAAACACATTACTTCTTGGATAAGGGGTGATATTACTATTGGAGCCATGCATTATATTACATTCAAAAAATATCACTGACCCTGCCTTTCCTTTAGGGGATTTAATACCATTTTGCTTTACAATTTCTGTCATAATTTTATCATCTGGAACGCCATATTCCTGCTTTTTTAGGGATTCTTTAAAATGGTTTTTTGGTGTTTGTCCAACGCAAGAAATATATTCTTTGTGAGACCCTGGTATAACCATTAATGGGCCATTAAATTCATTATTATCAGTTAAGTTAATTGAACAGCTAAGAGCTCTCATTCTTGGCATACCATCTTCCACATGCCAAGTTTCAAAATCTGAATGCCAATAAAATTCTTTTCCTTTAAATCCTGGTTTTAGATTAATTCTTGATTGATGGATATAGACATCACTATCTAAAATTTGTTTAGCGATATCTACTATTTTTGGATTTTTTGATAATTTTCTAAATATTTCGTTAAATTCATGAATATAGAAAAAAGATCGAACATCATTACTTTCTGGCTCTGATATTATGTAATTAGGGCTTATATTATTTCTATTTGATTTGAGATTTTGAACTTCTGAAATTATAGATTTAATCTCTTCTTGAGAGAAAAGAGCCTCAAAAAATAAAAACCCCTCTTTTTCATAAGATTGTAATTGCTCCTCATTTAAGGGACTATTCTTTTTATTACCATAAACTACTAAATCATGTCTTGGGGTAATGGATGGTTTATCACTTGTTCTTGATGGATATAAATCTAGAGTTTCATTACTTTTTTCTAAAATTTTCATTATTCATATTTACAAAATTAGTTAATATTATTTTTCAACAGGGTAAGAACCATTTTTATCATGCTTTTCTTCTCCTGAAACTGGTGGATTAAATACGCAGACAAACCTTAATTCTTCTTCAAAAGACATTAAAATATGGCGATCATTTTTATCTAAGGCGTAAATCACGCCAGGGTAAATATCATGTTCTTTATGATCTTCCAAATTAATCAGTTTTCCTTTACCTGATATGCAATAAACTGCTTCTAAATGATTTTGGTAATGCATTTTAAGCTCAGTATTTTTAGGAATAATCGTTTCATGCATAGAAAAACCCATATTATCCTTTTTTAAAAGAAGGCGAGTACTAATCCATCCTTCTCCCTTAACTTCTCTCGATGTTCCTTTTAAATCTTTAATGTCTCTAACTATCATGAATTTGCTGATTTTAATTGAACTACTTTACCTTGATTTTCTTTAAATTCAGCAATTGCCAAATTAGCAGAATCTTCAATTATACCTAAACCTTGCTGCAATTCTTCCTTAGTGATTGTAAGTGCTGGAAGCGGCTTTAAAGCTTGGTCTGCACTACCACAAGTCTCAATTATAAGATTTTCTTCAAAAGATTTTTTTTGAATATCGGATGCCAAATCGGGATATTTGGCCGATTCTAAAGCAAATACTAAACCTCTGCCTCTAACTTCAAAATCCATTTCTGGATTTTCTTTGGCAATTTTTTGTAATTTACTTTCTATAATTTTCGATTTTTCTTTAATCTCATCAGAAAATTTACTATCTGACCAATATGTTTTTAAAGACTCAGTCGCTGCAACAAAGGCTAGATTATGGCCTCTAAAAGTTCCATTATGTTGTGCTGGCTTCCATAAATCAATTTCTGGTTTTAATAATACTAATGCCATTGGTAACCCGTAAGCACCAATTGATTTTGAAAGAAGAACAATATCAGGTTCAATTCCTGATTCTTCAAAAGAGAAAAAGTCTCCTGTTCTGCCACAACCCATTTGAATATCGTCAACAATTAATAAGATACCAAAATCATCGCATAATTTTCTAATTCCACGAAGCCATCTGGGGGATGCAACATTAACCCCACCTTCACCTTGAATTGATTCTAGAATTATTGCTGCTGGCATATTCACGCCACTAGAGTTGTCTTTGAGATATTGACGAATATAAGCAATTGAATCATCAACATTGTCAGAATATCCACAATAAGGCATGAAGGTTGTAAATTGTGAATAAGTTCCAGGAATCCCCTCTTTGTGATAATTATTTCCTGTAACTGCAAGTGCTCCTGATGTCATGCCATGAAAGCCATTGGTAAATGAAATTATATTTACCCTTTTAGTTGCAAGTCTTGCTAGTTTGATTGCAGCCTCAACTGCATTCGTTCCTGTAGGGCCACAAAATTGAAGACGATAATCTAAATTTCTTGGTTTTAAGATTATTTGATTAAAGGTTTCTATAAATTCATTCTTGGCCTTAGTTGCCATATCTAGACCATGAATAATATTATCTTCCTCAATATATTGTAGAATGGCACTCTTAAAATTAGGATTATTATGGCCATAATTTAAACTTCCAGCACCGCTTAAAAAATCCAAATAAACCTCTCCATCTTCTGCATGAATTTTTGAGCCTAAAGCCTTTGTTGCTTTAAATGGAAAAGAGCGAACATAGCTCTTTACATTTGATTCTAATTTATGTGATGGGTCTATATTCATATTAGTCATAATTTTAATTATTTTAGTTAATTACTTAATTGGGCCAATAACATATAATTCTTCTTCCTCATGACCCTGGCTAAATAAATGTTTATCAAAGAGTCGTTTTTTGCGTATTTTATAATTAAGACTCTTAGCTAAAGCTTCAAATAGCTTGAAAGAAGAAGTATTGGAAGGTGAGATTGTTAAATGCAGATATTTGATTTTTTTAGAATATTTACGACTTAAAATTTCTTGAAGCATTCTTAGTGCCAAACCTTTTTTTCTGTAATTTTGATCAATTGCTATTTGCCAGATAAATAAGATATCAAATTTAGTTCCTGTTAAATAGGAGCTAGTAAAACCTATGATTTTACCATTATTTTCAATTATAGAAGATGTTTTGGCGTGATGAAGGCCAATTAAAGCGTAAAGATATTCGGAGTTAACATACAGGATTTTTGATTCTCTTACCAAATTATAAATTCCACAAGCATCAGAAGATCTTGGTTTTCTAAAAATATAGTTTGTGTCTGTTTCCTCTTCTTTCATAAATATTATTTTCTTAAATTAAGAAAGTCTTGATTATTACTTCTACTTCTAAAAATTGCAAGAAAAATGATTTGAGTTCTAATTATTATAGTTCTAATATAAATTTTAAATTTGTATCTATAAATTATTTTTTAAATAAGATAATCATGAATGTTTCTAATGAAGTTATTAAAATTGCTAAATTGGCAAGCGAGACAATTAAAAACCCAACTGACATTCCAACTGGTGATGTAGTTTATAAGTTGATAAAAAAGCTTTTTGAGGAAAATAATAAAATATCAAAAGATGATGTGATAAATCTTCTTGAGTCACAAGGATTCAACAAAGCATCAATGATGAAGGAATTTATTGAAGCCCAAATTGAAGTGATGTCAAAATGATTGTTAGCTTTGCCTTTTTCCTTTTCATATTTATTACAATTGGAGTCTTATCAACAATAGTCAATAGACATACTAATGTTGATTATCTATTAGCTGATCATAGCGTGAAACCTTGGCTTGTAGCATTATCTGCAGTTGCCACTAACAATAGCGGCTATATGTTTATTGGAATGATTGGCTATACTTATAGTTATGGCATTTCTTCAATCTGGTTAATGATTGGCTGGATTGTTGGTGATTTTATTTCTTCACTTTTGATTCATAGAAAACTTAGGATCACAGCTAAAAATGAAAGAGTTTTAAGCTTTGCAGGTGCTATCAGCAAATGGGGCAATTTTAATTATACAAAATTAAGAGCATATCTTGGAATTATTACAGTAATTTTTCTTGGGATTTATGCAGCAGCGCAATTAAATGCAGGCAGTAAAGCTTTACATGTTTTATTTGGCTGGGATTATAAAATAGGAGCAATTATTGGTGCGATTATAGTGTTGCTATATTGTTTTGCTGGTGGAATCAGAGCATCAATCTGGACAGATGCGGCGCAGTCTTTTGTTATGATATTTGCTATGGGCCTTCTTTGTATTGTTGCAATAATGGAAATTGGCGGTATTTCCGATTTAATCACAAAAACAACAAATATTTCAGATAGTTATATTTCTCTTTTTCCGCAAAATTTAGAAATTGATTCATTTATAGGGCCATTATTATTTGTTATGGGATGGTTTTTTGCTGGAATTGGCGTTGTTGGGCAACCCCATATTATGGTTAGATTCATGGCAATGGATCAACCAAACAATATTGGTAAGGTCAGAGCTTATTATTATAGTTTTTATTCAATATTTTATATCTTAACTATTTTAGTTGGAATTGCTGCAAGATTATTACTCCCTGATATTGATAGTTTTGACGCTGAATTAGCATTACCAACACTTGCAAATTCATTACTTCCTGAAATATTAGTGGGTTTGATTTTAGCTGGTCTTTTTGCAGCCACAATGTCAACTGCTGATTCCCAAATATTAAGTTGTACGGCAGCTATTACTCGTGATTTTAAAGATGAAAAAAATCCATCCTATTTGATAACAAAATTAGCAACTGTTTTTGTTACATTTATCGCATTAATAATTGCTCTTTATGGAAGTAAAAGCGTATTCAGTCTAGTTTTAATTGCATGGTCAGCTTTGGCGGCTTCTTTTGCACCACTTCTTATAATTTATGTTTTAGATGGTAAGCCCTCTGAAAAATTAGCAATAGCAATTTCTGTTTCAGGAATATTAACAGTTATTTTGTGGAAAATATTTGGATTAGACAAATATATTTATGAAATTGCTCCAGGAATATTAGTGGGTTTGTTAGTATTTTTATGTTCAAAATTTTTTATAAAAAATAAAACAATAATTAATTAAAATCCCAACATTTCTTCCTGCTCCTACCATAAATCGGGCATCTGTTTAGCAATTATGTCCTGCAATTTTAAAGTTCGTGGCTGAGTGCCAGTTAAAACCGCTTTGACAATTTTTGGCGATAAAAAATTGAGATTAAAAACCTTGCTGACATAGGAAGTTCCAACCTTTTCTTTTCTGGCAATATCTGCTAAAGAATCAAACTTGCCTTCTTCCATTAAATTTTCCATTTATGAGCTTTGCCAATCATCTTGATTAATTTGTCATCAAAATAGGATTTTTGTTCATCTGCTGGGGTATTTTTAGCGCAAATTACCATGGCAGCACCACCTCGTTTTTTTATTTGAATTGGCACAAAAATATCAATTGTATCTAATTAGTTTGCAAAAGGTACTTCTTGCCTCAACGGGCATAAAACTTCGAATTTTTTAGGACGACCCAAAACAGCATTTAACCCTTGTAATCCTTGTATCGGCAAATTAGGATAAAAGTTCGTAAAGTGTGCTTTGCACACCGCCAGACAATTTTTGCGAAGTTTCACTACTCAGAAGTGCTAATTACTACCCACATTTACTAACAAGTATTCACAAGCCTTTTCTAACTGGCGCTCAAGCGTTCTATTGATTACTAATTATTACTATTGCGGAGATAGATTTTCTGTTCATTTTCTAAGGATATCTAAATTGGAATAATGGATTTTATTATAAAATTTGGAGAATTTTGCCAAAAAATTCGGAAGAATAACCCTTTAAAACTTGATATTGCTAGCAATAAAAAGGGACGACCCAAATGGAGAATCGTAGAAATTAAGCATAATTTCTTTGATATTTTTATTTATTTAAAAAATAAAATCTTCAGTTAAAGCTCTATATACTGGTTTTGTTGAAACAAAAACATCATTTTGTTGTCCAGTACCAGATCTCCAAAAACTATATTTTATTTCTTTTTCTGATTCTAAAAACTCAACAGACTCACTTTCTTTATATAATCTAACTTGGAATAACTTTTCTATTATGAGCCTAGTTTTTACTTCATCTCCATGATTAGTAATGTAGACACTCTTCCCACTAAGTAATTTTGCTCCATCTGTTAAAGAAAAATCTTCATCTAGAAATCCAATATTTCTTAAATTCCAATTATCAAACCCAAAACCCAAAATATATATTATGTCACTGTTCTCAATTTTAGAAAAATAAGACTTAATTTTTTTGGGAGTAAAATCTGTTCTAATAAGGTTGATCGGTCTAAGGTTGATCGGTCTTGATTCTTTCCTTTTTCCAATTTCGTCTTGTATTTCCCTTTTTCCAATTTCGTCTTGTATTTCTTTTAGTTTTGATATTGATGTTGTTGTAATTATTTGACTATCCTCCGAACCCGATCCATAACTTATTTGTCTGTTTTTTTGACTTAGACAATTTGAAAACCACTTAATTTCTCTTAACAAATAATTAATTAAACCATCTCCCCCAGCAGATTTCATAGATCCATAAATATGGGATTCTCTGGACTTTTTCATTAGAATATCTAGTGCTTTTTTTCTTGGCTCAGAGTTGGAGCCAGAAAAAAGATACCCAAGAAATTCCTCAACATAAAAATCATAATTGAAATTTATCAGCTCAATATTTTCTGCCAATTTATCAATTTCATCTTCTTTATTGAGAAATACCATTTTTTTCAAACAATTAATCCAGTTTTCTTTGTATGTTAAATGTGTATATTTTTCTCCAACATAAGAAGTTATAAACTCTATTGTAAAATTTTCTAAATCTTTAACTTTTGGAAATTTATATTTTTTTGCATAAGTATTGTTGTAATGAGAAGCGGAAGATAAAAAATTTATTAGATGATCTATTGAATATAAATTTTCATCAAAATTACCCAATAAAACTGAAATAATAATGCCGTTAATTACATAATTTTTTAACTCTGCACGGAACCATTCTCTTGATTCTAGCCACTCATTATATTCCTTATTATTTCTTTCTGTAGTTTCAGATGGAAAAATGAAATTTAAAATCTCTTCTAGACAAGACCTAAAATTTGATAACTGTTCTTCTCTACCTCGCCGCTGATCAAAAAAATTATCCGGCTGAAAAGAGGTAAATTTATAGAAAATTGTATTTTGGAATCGATCTGTTATGTCATATTGATCTAACCCAAAAAAATTTAAAACTTCTTCAAGAATTTCTTTATTTTCCAGATCTAAATTTTGATCTTCAGATCTGAGTTTACCATCTGATTTCAGTATGTTTAAAATAAATTCCTGTATAATTTTAACATTGTGTTCACCAAGAGTATTTATTTGAATTTCTTTTTTTCTCTTGCAAATTTTGAAATTACGAAAGCTGGCGTTCTAATACAATTAATAATATTTTTGCTGAAGAACTTTTTATAAAAACAACTAATAGTAACCAAAGCAACTAATTCATAGTAAATCCTAAATTTTAAAAATTTAATTTCCCTAATTATATCAGCACCAAGAGGCATGTCTTTGTTAATATCTTTGCTTGATCCAGCGCCTATGATGAATAATTTTTTTTGCATTTATTTAATTTCTAATATTTTTCATAAAATAAGCCTCCGCCTTTGCCTAAGCTTTTATTTTAATTTGATAAACAACACCCCTACCTTTACCAACCGACACAATCTTTTTCATCTGCACCAAATTTTTCAG
>CBFHSE010000014.1:0-34813 GCA_965658435.1 Rickettsiales bacterium
ATTATATTTTGCAGTAGAAAATAGAGATATTGAGGTGATTAAAGCTTTAAGAGATGCTCAATATGATTTTGCAGCAGATCAAGGTTATTCTAAAATAAATATTAATAATTCTTTTATAGAATCGTATTCATCTTTATATCAAGCTATTAAAATGCAAGATGCTAATATGGTAGAACAACTTATTAAACTAGGTTATGATGTAAGGTTAGATTCTGGTTATAAAAAAATAATGAATAGTGATATTGAATTTAGTAGTAGTATAAATTTAGCTGAAGGTTTAGTTCATGTAAATTCAGATATACCAGATATAAATGAAGGTATAGTTAAATTACTTCATAGTAAACTTCCTAAGTCTTGGGTTGACAGAGGATGTTTCAGGAATGGTGTTAGCTCTTTAAATAGAGCGACAGGAATTCTTTGATTGTTTAATTTTCTGCAAGATATCTTTCTGCTTCCAATGCTGCCATACAACCAGTTCCTGCAGCGGTTACAGCTTGGCGGTAAATTTGGTCTTGTACGTCACCTGCGGCATAAATCCCTGCTATATTAGTTTTCGTACTATCTGGTTCTGTTAGAATATAACCTGTTTTATCCATTTTTATAATATTTTTGAATAAATTAGTATTCGGACTATGGCCAATTGCAATAAAAATACCACTTACTTCTAAATCAGATATTATATTGGTTTTTATATTTTTAATTTTAGCTGAAGTAACTTTTTTATGTGGTTTATCTTCTCCAATTATTTCTTCTAGGGCAGAATCCCAAATAATTTGAATTTTGTCATGTTTTAAAAGACGTTCTTGAAGCATTTTTTCAGCTCTTAATTTATCTCTTCTATGGATTAAATAAACTTTTTTAGCATGATTTGTTAGATATAAGGCTTCTTCAACAGCTGTGTTACCTCCACCTATAACAGCTACATTTTTATCCTTGAAGAAAAAGCCATCACAGGTAGCGCAACCTGAAACACCAAAACCTTGAAATTTTGTTTCGCTTTCTAAACCAAGCCATTTTGCTTGAGCTCCTGTTGCAATTATAATAGATTCTGCATGATATTCATTGCCTGATAAGTCCCATGCTTTATATGGTTTTATAGTGAAGTCAATTTCTTCTATATTATCGTAAATTATTTCAGTTCCTACTTTATCTGCTTGTTTTTGCATTTGTTCCATTAACCATGGACCTTGAATAACATCGGCAAAGCCTGGGTAATTCTCAACATCAGTAGTGATTGTTAATTGACCACCTGGCTGCATTCCAGCTACCATAATTGGTTTTAAATTTGCTCTTGCTGCATAAATTGCTGCACTATATCCTGCTGGACCTGAACCTATAATGAGGGTTTTTGTTTTTTTAACTGCTGACATTTGATAAAGATTTTGTTATTTATTTAATTTTTTTATAAACTTAAAGAAAAGTAAATGTTTTTTTTATGAAATTAGGAATTATCGCTGATAAAAGTAAAATTGCTAGAGATGCATTTGATAAGTTAAAAACTCTATATTCTTTAATTGATATAGAGAAAGAGCCAAATTCTGATATAGAAGTTTTAATAATTTTAGGTGGAGATGGCTTTATGTTACATTCAATGCATAATTATTATAAAAGAGAAATTCCTTTTTACGGTATGAATTGTGGAACTATCGGTTTTTTATTAAATGAATATAAAATAGATAATTTATTACAAAGAATTAATAACTCTAAAAAAACAAAGATTTTTCCTTTGGAAATGAAAGCTTTAGATGTTTCAGGTAATAATCATGAAATTTTGGCTTTTAATGAAGTTTCTATGTTAAGAGAGACTAGACAATCAACAGATATTAAAATTTTAATAGATGGAAAAGAAAGAATTACTAATTTGATTGCTGATGGTATTTTGGTTTCTACTCCAGCTGGAAGTAGTGCTTATAATTTTTCTGTTAAAGGTCCAATTATCCCTCTTAATAGTGATTTGTTAGCTTTAACTCCTATAAGTCCCTTTAGACCACGGCAATGGAGGGGTGCTTTGTTAAATGCTAGCCATAAGTTAGAATTTATTATTAATAATTATGAAAAAAGACCGGTTAGTTGCGTGGCTGATTACAGAGAGTTTAGAGATGTAAAAAAGGTTGAGGTTAGGCAATCAAAAAATAATCCTGCCTATATTTTATTTGATGAATCTAATTTATTAGAAGAAAAAATTCTTACAGAGCAATTTTTAGCTGATTAATTTATCTAGATAGCTAAATTCTTCTTTTCACTATCATAAAAATATGTTATAATTATCACTAATTATTAGGGTGTAATTAGATGAGAATATTATGTTTTTTGACATTATTCGTTATTTATTCATGTGTTGGTGTTTCTTCTACTAAAGAGGTCATTGGCAATAGAGACAGTGAATATTCAGATTTTTTTATTGAGAGAATTATTTTGCCAGATTTTTGTAAAGATGAGTGTAAAGCAGAAGATTTTGAAACAAAGGAATATAATGGAGTTGGTCAGAATTTCTTAGATACTATAAATGCAGCAGATGCTTATGCATATTTAGCAAATCAAGGTAAAAATTGGGCAGGTAATGATGTTAAAGTTGCTGTTGTGGATACAGGGGTTGATTTACATGATGATCTGCAAGATAATATTTTAAAGGATGAATCTGCTAGTAATTCATTATCTGATAGAAATGGTCATGGCACTCATGTAGCTGGGATAATTGCTGCATCTAAAAATAATGATGTTATGCATGGAGTGGCACCTAAAGCTAAAATTATTGCCATTAAATGGACAGGTTTATTTGGCGTTTACACTGGTATATATAATTTTGATAATCATGTGATTGATACTAAAGCTTCGGTAGTTAATGGCAGCTTTGGATCAGCTAGACATAATACAATAACCTATAAAATGGCAAAACATCTTGTAGATGATGGTGTTGATAATTTGGTGCAGGTTTACGCAACAGGTAATTCTTATAAAAATAATCCAGGCTTTCCAGCTTATCATGCTGATCATATAGAAATGAAAGGTAAGTTATTAGCAGTTGAGGCATTTGATATAGCTAGAGATAATATAGCTTTTTTTTCTAATAGATGTGGTATAATAAAAAGATGCTTAGCTGCACCAGGGGTAAATATATATTCAGCAATTCCTGGAGATAATAATTATGGTTATATGTCAGGAACATCAATGGCTGCTCCAATAGTATCTGGTGCTGTGGCTATTTTGCAATCTGCCTGGCCAACTTTAAATGGAAAAGAAATAGTAGATATTTTGCTTGAAACTACTACGCAGAAAAAAAATAATGTGAATTTATTAAATTTAGCACAAGCTGTTAAACCAGTAGGTCAAAAACAAATTGTTATTTCTAATGAATTGGTGGCTATTTCTTATGATAAGACAAAATTATTAATTCCAAGCTCTTTTAGGAATGTTTTTAAAGAAGAGAAATTGCAAAGTTTTTTATCTCAAGCTGTATTTTTTGATGGTTTTAAAAGAGATTATAAAGCAAATTATAATGATAAAATAAGTTTTTATGGAGCAAATAATAAATTGAGGGATTTGATTATAAAAAATAATGAAGCTGAAAATGTTAATTTAGGATTTTCAGATTTAAAATTAAATTTTTCTCATAAAAAAAATAAATTAGATAATTATTTATTTTTAACATCAGAAAGTAAAAAGAGTGACCTTGATTTAGAAAATATCTCTTTTTTTAAAAATTATAAAAAGTTTAATTTTAGTTTTGTTAAATCTAATAATTATGCAATTAACGATTCTACTGCTAAATTTGCTCATAAATTTAATTTATTAAGTCGGGAGAATTTTAATGGTTATTTTACAAAAATTACTGATGACTTATTAAAATTTGCAGTAGATTATAAATTTAATTTTAATTCTAATTTTAAACTTGAATTCGCAAAAGCTAATTTAAATAATGAAATAGGTGATATAGCTATAGTCAATAGCTCTTATAAGAAAATTTTTAAAAATCTTTCTTTAGATTTATCTCACCAATTAATAAAAGAAGAAAACTCCATGCTTGGTATTGCTGGTATTGATGGTTTTTCTAGTGTTGATAATTCAAAAACTAATGGAATATCTTTAGCGCTTGAATATGACTGGGGCAAGAATAAATTTTTAAGTAAATATGCTATTTTGGATGCAAAATATAATAATCAATCTCATAGATTATTAGAATTATCTCAAAATTTGCGTTCTAGTAATTTTATAGTTTCTTATATTAGGAATATGTCTAAATTTGATATGGGTTTTGCATTTTCAACTCCTATGCAAATTGAAAAAGGTTCTATGAAATTTACTATGCCTACAGGTTATGACTTAGATGGAAATGTTAAGTTTGCTGAATATAATATGGATTTATCAGGCCATAAAAAATATGATTACGAGATATTTTTTGTTAAAGAGAATTATAATTCTAGGTTAAATTTTAATTTAAATTTAGAACAACAAAAATTTAGCAATGGCAGTAAATATGAAGTTGAAGCTTTAATTGCTTTTAGCAAATTCTTTTAAAAGTAAATTTCTGGCAAAGGGTATTTTTTTGTTATTTGGAGCAAAAATATGTTTGTTTAAGAAATATTCATTAATTTTAAAAATTTTATTATAATCAGTTTTTAAGGCAGTTTGATTTCTTTTTTTAAAGAATTCAGGCATAATAAATAATTTTTCATGATAAGGTGCGCCAATTTTTTGGCATATTGCATGCCCAGTTTTTGGAGATATATAAAATAAATTGTTATTATCACCTGTAACTGAGCATTGTTTTAAATCTAAGCCAAAGCCAAGATCATTTAATAGTTTAAGTTCAAAATTTATATATGATTCAAAGCTTAATTCATTGTTAATTAAATGGTTTAAATAATTCATTAAATATTGATATAAATTTTCATAATTCATACCAATTTGTAATGCTATAGCTAACATTTCGCTTATGTTTTTAAGTGTGATTATTTTTTTGTTATTTGTTATGAATTTAGCATTATAATTTGTAATTATTTCAGCATGGGAAAAATTTCCTAAGCTATTTTCATTGCGAGATTTTTTTGTGCCGTAAATTAAATTGCCAATTTGATATAATGTTTGCATTTTTTTGCTCATTGCTCCTTTTACATAGGCTGAAAATAGATTTTCTTTAGCAAAAAAACTAATGATTAATGCAGATTCAGAATGTTTAAATTTATTAATTATTAATGCCTCTCCTTGCCAGAACATATTTTAAAATATTAAAATTTTAATATTTTGCTAGATGATTATTTTCTTGTCGAGAATAAATTTACATTTATTTCAGCAATTAAGGTATTAAATATGTAAATCTCAGGCTACTATCGACAAAATTGATCTTTATTTACTATTTCTTTTAAATTAAATAAGGGGTTCTTTAATGTTGCAATTACTTTATGTAGATCTCTATAAAGATTATCAAACCTTTTGGTATTTTACTGCTTTCTTATTAAAGATTGGTCTGGATTTGCTCTATCTGCTCTCATGGATAAATTTTTCTGAGTTATATTATACCATAAATTTTATGCTACTAAAACAAAAACTTGCTGTTTTAGACAAGATAATTATGTTAAGCTTTTAAAAATGAAATGATTGAAAAAGATTTTAATGTCAATTTTGCTGATGCTTTAGGCGAAAGATATATCACCTATGCTATGGCAACCATAATGTCGCGTTCCTTACCTGATGTAAGAGATGGTATTAAACCTGTGCATAGAAGGTTGCTATATGCGATGTTGAAATTGAGGTTAGATCCAGAATCTGGTTTTAAAAAATGTGCAAGAGTTGTTGGAGATGTGATTGGTAAATATCACCCTCATGGTGATCAAGCAGTTTATGACGCATTAGTTAGGTTGGCTCAATCTTTTGCGGTTCGTTATCCATTGGTTGAAGGGCAAGGGAATTTTGGTTCAATAGATGGAGATAATGCAGCTGCTATGCGTTATACCGAGGCAAAGCTTACCAGGGTTGCTATGCTTTTATTAGAAGATATTGATAAAGATGTAGTATCTTTTAAAAATACCTATGATGATTCAGATATTGAGCCTTTGATATTGCCTGGAAAATTTCCAAATTTACTTGCAAATGGTAGTGAGGGAATTGCAGTTGGTATGGCTACTTCAATTCCACCACATAATGCTTCTGAAATATTTCAAGCTTTGATTGCTTTATTAGATGATAAGGATATTTCTGTAGCGAAATTATGTTCTTATATTAAAGCTCCAGATTTTCCTACTGGAGGAGTAATATATGAATCGGAGGAGGCGATAATAAAATCATACCAAACAGGTAAAGGTTCTTTTAAAGTTAGAGCAAAATGGCATAAAGAAGATTTGGGTAAGGGGTTGTATAAAATTATTATTACAGAAATTCCTTATCAGGTTCAGAAATCTCGTTTAATTGAAAAAATTGCCGATTTATATAAGCAAAAAAAATTAACATTGCTTGGCTCTATTCAAGATGAATCAGATGCTGATCTTAGAATTATTATCGAACCAAAAACTAGAAATATAGATTCTAATTTATTGATGGAGCAGCTTTTTAAATTTACTGAGCTAGAAAATAAATTTTATCTAAATATGAATGTTTTAAACTCGCATACTAAGCCTCACATTATGAGTTTAAAGCAAGTATTAGAGGAGTTTATTGAGCATAGATATGTGGTTATGAGGAGAAAATCTAATTATCTATTAGATAAGATAATTAATAGGCTAGAAATTTTAGATGGTTATTTAATTGCCTATCTCAATTTAGATAAATTAATCGCCATAATTAGAGATAATGATGAGCCTAAGCCGCTTATTATTAAGGAATTTTCTTTAACAGATAATCAAGCGGAAGCGATTTTAAATATGAAATTGCGCTCTTTAAGAAAATTAGAAGAGTTTAAAATTAAAGCAGAAAGAGATAATTTAGTTAAGGAAAGAGATTTTTATGAGAAGTTATTAGCCTCAAAAGCTATGCAAAAAAAAGAATTATTAAAGGAGTTTAAAGAATTAAAGGATGAGTTCAGTAAAGATGAGGGTGGTTATGCTCGTAAGACTGAAATTATTCATAACGAATTAACTGTAAATTTTGATGAAAAATCCTTTATTGAGTCAGAAAAGGTTACTCTTATATCCTCTAAGCTTGGTTGGCTTAGAATTATAAATGGCCATGCACAAGATATGGATAAGTTAAAATTTAAAACAGGTGACGAGCCTAAATTTAATTTAGAGCTTAATTCCTTGGATAAAATTTTGCTTATTGCCTTATCTGGTAAATTTTTTATGTTGGATGTCCATAAATTACCTAGAGGAAGAGGTGATGGGCAGCCTATTAATAGTATCGTAGATATTGCGAATCCAGCGAATATTTTAAAAATATGTAAATATGAAGCAAATAAGGAGTATGTTTTAGCTACTAAATTTGGGCTTGGTTTTAGAGTTGCTGCTAAAGATTTGATTTCACAAACAAAAACAGGTAAGCAAATAGTTAATTTAGCTAATAATGATAAGCTTATCGCTTGTTCTGAAATAAATGAGGGTGATGATACAATAATATTAGTTAATAGTAATAGAAAAATGCTAATATTTAAAATATCTGAGTTGCCAAAAATGCAAAGAGGTAAGGGTGTTATTTTACAACGTCAGGTTGATTCGGAATTATGTGATGTTAAATCTATTAATTTTTCAGAAGGGTTAGCATGGCAAGCTGGTAAGCAGGTTAGGCAAGAAAAAGACCTGAGAGCTTGGCTTGGCAAGAGAGCATCGAAAGGCAGTATGGTTCCTTTTGGATTTCCAAAATCATGTAAATTCAGTTAATTTAAAAAAAAAGCTAAATTAATGCTTGCATCTTGTTAATTATGTTGTTATAACTATTACATCATCATCATATCTCTCTCTAAAGGCTGGTTTTTAACCAGCCTTTACTTTTTTAACTTTTCAACTTTTACTAGATTTTTAAATTTAAATCATTAAGCATTCTTATTTATAGTTTTTTAAGGTGTTTAAATGTTTAAATTATTTGTTAATATTTTCTTTGTTGTTTTTTTATTTAATCTTAATGCTCATGCATATAATTATAATGATCATAAATTTGAGGAATATTTACAAATTGCGGATGAGGGAGGTTTTTTGAGTGGTTTTAGAGATAGGTGGAAGGGTTTAATTTCAAAACAAAAGGAGGAGAGGCAGGAGTTAAGAGGTGAGATTAAAGAAAAAATCAAGGAAAGACGTTCTGAGAGAAAGGAAAAAAGATCTGATAGAAGAGAGAAGATAAAAAATAAATTACAAGAAATTAGATCTGAGAGAAAAGAAAGAAGGTTAGACCGAAGAGAGAAAAGGTCTGATAGAAGAGAGGAAGTTAAAGATAAAGCTCAAGAAATTAGATCTAATAGGAGGGAAAGGAGGTCTGATAGAAGAGAGAAGAGGTTAGATAGAAGAGGGGAGTATAAAAAGAAAAATGCTTATGGTAAAAACTCATCTAAATCTAATTACAAAGGTAGAGCTTCTAATAAGGCAAATAAGATGCGTTCAAAGAGTAAATCTTATAAAAATAAGAAAAGTAATTATGGTCAAAAATCTAGATCTTATGGAAAAAAGAATAATGTAGGATCAAATATTAAAAATAAATCTAGGGGTAATTCTAGAGCTTCAGATAAAAAATCTAATAATAAAAGAAGATAATTTTTATAATCTTCTTTATTTTTGTGGCTTTGTAAATATTATTGCTTTTAAAAAAGCATATGTCTAATAAATCTTTTCAGGAAATTATTTTATCCTTATCTAATTTTTGGAAGGAAAAAAAATGTTTGTTGCTTCAGCCCTATGATTCCCCTGTTGGCGCTGGAACTTTGCATCCAGCTACTGCTCTTGATTGTTTAGTTAAAGATGATTGGAATATATGTTATGTGCAAATATCTCGAAGACCAAAAGATGGTCGTTATGGTGAAAACCCAAATAGATTGCAGGCTCATCATCAAATGCAGGTAATTTTAAAGCCATCTCCCGATGATATGCAAAAACTATATTTAGATTCATTAAAGACTATTGGTATAAATAGTAAAAATCATGATATTAGATTTGTTGAAGATGATTGGGAAAATCCTTCAATCGGAGCTTCGGGTTTAGGATATGAGGTATGGATTGATGGTATGGAAGTTAGTCAATTTACATATATGCAGCAAATTGGCGGGGTAGCGATTGAGCCAATTGCGGGGGAAATTACCTATGGTTTAGAAAGGCTTGCTATGTATATACAAGAAGTTGAGAATATTTATGATATTAAGTGGAATGATGTTTATAATTACGGTGATATATTTTTAAGCAGAGAAAAACAATTTTCTGCTTATAATATTGATTATGCTAACGTTAATGATCTATTTATGCAGTTTGATATTGCTGAAAAAGAGGCAAATAACTTACTGCAGCAGAATTTACCTTTACCAGCTTATGAGGAATGTTTAAAAGCGAGTCATATTCTTAACCTGTTAGATGCAAGAAAAGTAATTGCTGTTAGTGAGAGGGCAAATTATATTTCTCGTGTAAGAAATATTGCAAAATTATGTTGTTCTTTATATAAAGAAGTCAATTAATTAAAAAGATGCAGCTAACTCTTTTAAAATCAAAATTACATCGTGCTAAAGTAACAGAAACAGATTTGCAATATAATGGTTCTGTTTCTATAGATGAAGATTTGCTTGAACAAGCAAATATTTTGCCTAATGAAAGAGTTGAAATTTATAATATTACAAATGGTAATAGATTTGCAACTTATGCAATTCCTGCTCCTAGAGGTAGTAAAAAAATTGGTATAAATGGAGCGGCAGCTCACATAACTAAGCAAAGTGATTTAGTTATTATTTGTGCATATGTTATGATGAATGAGGATGAGGCTAAAAAATATGAGCCTAAACTTATTCTTCTTGATGAAGAAAATAATATTTTAGAAAATGGCTGATTTTTTACTTGAATTATTCTCAGAAGAGATACCTGCAAAACAACAAATAAAAGTTAAGGATTTTATTTTAAAATCATTTAAAGAAAAATTATTAAAAATTGGCTTAGATAAGCAGGTGGATGTTTATGTTTGCCCAAGAAGAATTGTAATATTAGCTAAAAATATACCACAAAAAATTAAATTTGCTGGAGAAAAATTTAGGGGCCCTAAAATCGGAGCTAATGATAAGGCTATTGAAGGTTTTTTAAAGAAATTCTCATTAAAAAATATAGGTGATTTAGGTCAACAAACTATTAAAGGTGATAAATATTATTTTTATGAAATAAAAGAAACTATTAATAAAACGATAGATATATTACCAAATATATGTTTAGAGCTTATTAATGATGTCGCATCATTTTGGTCTAAAACTATGTTATGGGGGAGTTATGATATTAGATGGATTAGACCATTACATAATATTTTATGCCTTTTAGATTCTGAGGTAATTTCTTTTAAATATGGTCATTTAGAAACAAATAATAATAGTTTTGGACATCGTTTTTTAGCTCAGAATAAGAAGCTTACCATTGATTCTGTTGATGATTATTTTAAAAAAATATCTGAAAATAAAATTATTATAAATGATGTAGAGAGAAAAAAGCTAATTTTTGAAGAGCTTAATAATATTGCTGAACAGCATGAATTGGAGTTAGTTAATGACACAGATTTACTTGATGAGGTTAATGGATTGGTTGAATATCCAGTGGTGCTAATTGGCGAGATAGATAAAGAATTTATGCAATTGCCAGATGAGATTTTATTGACTTCTCTTAAAAATCATCAGAAATATTTTTGTGTTAAAAAGAATGGTGCTTTAGCTCCTTATTTTTTATTTGTCAGCAATAATGATATAAAGAATAAAGAGATATTAATAGAGGGTAATAAAAGAGTTTTAAGGTCGCGATTAAACGATGCTAAGTTTTTTTATGAACAAGATATAAAAATCCCTCTAACTGAGCGGGTGGAATTTTTGGATAATATCATTTTTCATAAATCATTAGGAAGTTTAAAAGATAAAACATATAGAAATCAGGTAATCGCAAAATATATAGCGTTATTATTGCCGGGCACTTCTTTGGTTGATGTTGAAGTTGCTGCATTAATTGCAAAGGCTGACTTAAATACAGAAGTTGTATCTGAGTTCCCAGAATTACAAGGCGTTGCTGGATATTATTATGCTCTTAAAAATAATCTTGATGAAGAAATAGCAATTGCTGTTAGAGATCATTATTTACCAAGAGGTGCCAATGACGCTATGCCAAAAAATGATTTAGCTATAGTTATTTCTCTGGCGGATAAATTTGATAGCTTAGTTTCTTTAATGTTTGTAGGGGAAAGAGCTACTGGTTCAAATGATATTTATGGATTAAGAAGAATAGCGATAGCTATTATTAGGATTATTTTAGAAAATAAATTAAATGTTCCTTTAAAATTGATAATTCATAAGGCTGTTACTAATTTTGTTAAATTACCCGAGGTAACATTAGAATTTTATCATGAGGTAGCAGCTAAGGATATAAAAGCAAAATTAGAGCAGGATGTTTTAAATTTCATTATTTCGAGATTTAAAATTATTTTAAAAGAAGAAAATATATCTCATTATGTAATAAATTCTGTTTTTAATTCTGGTAATGAAGATGATTTATTGCAACTTTATAATAAGTCTTTAGTAATTTCTCTGAAAATAAAATCTGCCAATGGTCGAAAAACTCTTGAATCATATAAAAGAGTTTACAATATTTATGCTAAAGCTGAAAAGGAAGAGGGTAATAAATATGATAAAAAGCCAAATTTTCTTTTATTTAAAGAGCCAGCAGAAAAAAAACTATATAGTGAATATAAAAATTTAAAATCAGATTTATCTTTACTATTGAAAAAATCTCAATATCAAGATGCATTTGATAAAATTTATAATTATAGTTTTGTAATTGATGAATTTTTTGCAGAAATAAAAGTTAATTCTTCAGATAATTCATTAAGACAAAATAGGCTTAAATTGCTTGCAACTATATGTAAAACTGTTAATAAATTTGCTGATTTTAGTAAGATAGAAAAAATATAATTTGATATAAGAAAAATGAAAAAATGGGTTTATAATTTTGGAGTTGATGTAATAGATGGTGATGCGTCAATGAGAGAGCTTCTTGGAGGTAAAGGAGCTAACTTAGCTGAAATGTCCAAGATTGGTATTCCTGTTCCTCCTGGATTTACTTTAACAACTGAAATTTGTACCTATTATTATCAAAATAATAAAAATTACCCAGAAACTCTAAGTGAGCAAATTGATGCTGCAATTTTAACTCTTGAGAAGCAATTGGATAAAAAATTTGGTGATCAAGATAACCCCTTGCTTGTTTCAGTGCGTTCCGGTGCAAGAGCTTCAATGCCAGGAATGATGGATACGGTTTTAAATTTAGGTTTAAATGATTCTGTTGTAAAAGCATTAGCAAATAAATCTGGTAATGAGAGATTTGCTTATGATTCATATAGGCGTTTTATTCAAATGTATTCTAATGTTGTGTTAGAAGTTGATCATTTTGAATTTGAGCAAATATTAGAAGATAAAAAGAGATCTAAAAATATCAAGGAAGATATTGATTTGACTGCTGATGATTTAAAAGAGTTAGTTATTGAATTTAAGGATAAACTAACTGAAATTACGGGTGAAGATTTTCCTGAAAACCCTAAAGATCAATTATGGGGTGCAATTTCAGCTGTTTTTAATTCTTGGATGACTGATAGAGCAGTTACTTATAGAAGATTAAATGAAATTCCTGAAGAGTGGGGAACTGCTGTTAATATCCAGGCTATGGTATTTGGTAATATGGGTGATAATTGTGCAACAGGTGTTTGTTTTACTAGGGATCCCTCAACTGGAGAGAAAGTATTTTATGGGGAGTATTTAATTAATGCTCAAGGAGAAGATGTTGTGGCAGGAATTAGAACGCCATGTCCTATTACTGTTCTCGCTAAAGAAAAACAAAATTCTGAATTGGCAGCAATGGAGGAAGTTATGCCAAATTTATATGCTGAGTTAGTTTCTCTTTATCAAAAATTAGAGAATCATTATCGTGATATGCAAGATATAGAATTTACTATTGAAAATGATAAATTATGGATTTTGCAAACTAGAAATGGTAAAAGAACTGCAAAAGCAAGTATTAAAATTGCAGTTGATATGGTTGCAGAAAATCTTATCTCTGAAGCTGAAGCACTTCTTAGAATTGACCCTTTATCAATTGATCAATTATTGCATCCTACATTAGATCCTAATGATAAAAAGGAGGTGATTGAGAAGGGTCTACCTGCATCTCCAGGTGCTGCAGTTGGTAAAATAGTTTTTACAGCAGATGCTGCAGAAGCAAAAGCAATATTAAAAGAGAAAGTAATCCTAGTTAGAATTGAAACTAGCCCTGATGATATTAGCGGTATGCATGCAGCCCAAGGGATTTTAACTGCAAGAGGAGGCATGACTTCTCATGCAGCGGTTGTAGCTAGAGGTATGGGTAAGCCATGTGTTAGTGGAGCAGGGGGCTTGAAAATAGATATGCAAAATAAGTTAATTGAGGTTGCGGGAAAAACTCTTAAAGAAGGAGATGAAATCACTATAAATGGTACAACAGGTGAAGTTATGCTTGGAGCAGTTAAAACAGTTGAAGCTAATTTATCTGGTGATTTTTCTCAAATTATGGAATGGTCTGATAAATATAGAAAATTAGCAGTTAGAACTAATGCAGAAACACCTCTTGATTGTAAAAATGCAGTTAAATTTGGAGCTGAAGGCGTTGGTTTATGTAGAACAGAGCATATGTTTTTTGAAGAAGAAAGAATTATTTCTATTAGAGAAATGATATTATCTGAATCAAAGGAAGGTAGGGTTGCAGCACTTAATAAATTATTGCCTTATCAACAAAATGATTTTGTAGAAATTTTTAAAATTTTAGAAGATAGGCCTGTAAATATTCGCTTGTTAGATCCGCCATTACATGAATTTTTGCCGCATAGTGAAAAAGAAATTAGTGATTTAGCGGATATTACTAATTTTTCAAAAGATAAGCTAGTTGAAAGGATTAAATTATTAAGCGAAGCAAATCCAATGTTAGGGCATCGTGGTTGTAGGCTGGGTATTACTTATCCTGAGATTTATGAAATGCAAGTAAAAGCAATTTTTAATGCTGCAGCTTTGTTAGAGGCAAAGCCAAAAATTGAGTTAATGATTCCTTTAGCTTTTGGTGTAAAAGAATTGAAGTTATTAAAAGAAAAAATTCTTGCTGTTATTAAAGAAATAGAAGAAGAAAAGAAATTAAAATTTAATTATAAAATTGGTACAATGATAGAGTTACCAAGAGCTGCATTAAGAGCAAAAGAAATAGCAGAAGAAGCAGAATATTTTAGCTTTGGCACAAATGATTTGACTCAAACAACTTTTGGAATGTCTAGAGATGATTCTGGAAGTTTTATTCAGGAATATATAAATAAGAAAATTATAGAGATAGATCCTTTTGTAAGGCTTGACAGAGATGGTGTAGGTGAGTTAATTAATCTTGCTGTTGAAAGAGGAAGGTCTGCTAGACCAGATATTAAGCTTGGTATTTGTGGAGAGCATGGAGGTGATCCTAACTCTATTGAGTTTTGTAATGATATTGGTTTGGATTATGTTTCTTGTTCACCATATCGTGTACCTATAGCAAGATTATCTGCAGCGAGAGCTGTATTAAAAAAATAATTAATATCCTTAAGCACATTATTTATTTTTGTGTATTATATAATCTAATTTGCGAGAAAAATGGTTGCGTTGCCCAATTGGCCAAAATTTAAAGGAAATAGTGATATTGACCTAAGATTAAATAGAGTTACTAAATTTTTATCTCTTATAGGTGATCCACATAATAAACTTAGCAATATTATTCATGTTGCTGGAACTAATGGTAAAGGTTCAACTATTTCTTTTTTAAGATCTTTTTTAGAATCTAGTGGTAAAACAGTAAATATTTATACATCACCACATTTAATAAATTTTAATGAAAGAATTAGAGTTAAAGGTAAAATTATTAGTGATGCATATTTAAATAAGCTATCTAATGAATGTTTAAAAATTGAAAAAAAACATAATATAGAATTAACCTTTTTTGAAGGTGCAACAATTCTAGCCATAAAAGCATTTATAGAAAATAGGGCTGATTATAATATTATAGAAGTTGGTCTTGGTGGTAGGTTTGATGCTACTAATGTTTTTACTAATAAACTTGCTTCAGTTATCACAAATATTTCTTTTGATCATCAAGAATTTTTAGGCAATGATTTAATATCTATAGCAGGTGAAAAATTTGGTATTGTTAAAGATAATGAAAAAATTTTTATAGGGAGTCAGGATAGTGCAGTTAATAATTTTTATAAAAATAAAACTAAAAATGCATATTTTTATGATGAGTTTTCAGATGAAATTTCGATGCCTTTAAATATTGGTTTGCATGGTAAACATCAAATAGCTAATTATAAATTAGCAGCATTTATTTATAAGGAATTAACTTCAGAAAACATATCTGATAATTTTGTTGATTATTTATATTGGCCAGGAAGATTACAAAATATAACTAAATTATTGAATTTTAATAATGAAATCCAGATATATTTAGATGGCGGACATAATGAGTCAGCTGCATTAATGATTTTAGAATTTGTTAAAGATAAAAATATAAAAAATATCTTAATTTCTAAGTCAATTAGTAAAAATATTCATGTTTTTACAGATATTTTAGCGTCATATAATGTAAATTTATTTTTCACAGAAATGGAGTTTTCTGATTCATATAAAATTTCAGATCTGGATGAAGAAGTAAAATCTAAATTTAAAAAAACTTATAATAATGTTGATCAAGCATTGAGAGAATTAAAGAACTTAAAAGATAATTTGTTGATCTGTGGTTCTTTGTTTTTGGTTGGAGAGATTTTGCGAAAGTATAATTATAAATTATCTTAAATATTTTTAGCTTTAATTAGAGATAATTTTTGTTCGTAATCATAGGTAATTTTGTTAAATGTGAGACAATTTTTACAGATTGCCTCCCATCTATCATGAATAAAGTTGCAATTCTTACATATATAATTTGGGCTATTTATATATGAGTCTTTTTTCTTTTTAATTTCTTCAATATAGTCTGAATCTTCATAATTATCAGAATATTTTTCTAAAAATTCTAGTGATATTTCATAAATTGCTTTAGAATTTGTTGATTCTAAATATTGTTTTATTAATGATTTTGTTTCAGTAATAAATAGGTTATGGTCATAAGCTATTTTAATGTAATAAACTATTGCTGCTTCACCTCTTTTGTTTAAGTTTATTAATTGTTTTAGAGTTTTTAATTTATATTTGGCGCTTTTATGTTGGTTTTTATCAATAAATAAATCTATTAAAATTTTAGATTGGTTGTTTTCCCATATATTTTTTAAATATTTAATTAAAATTATTTTATGGTCAAAATTACTTAGATAAATTGCATATTCATTTTGAATTTCTATGTGGCTTGGGTTAATAGTTTGGGCTTTTTTAATTAAAAATTTATGTTCTTTAGGATCAGTTGCGTTTTTAGCAAGCATTAATAAAGCTATTGACAAATCCTCTTCATAGTCTTTTTTGTTAAATTCTTTTTGTTTGCTAGTTAATTCAATTATATTTTTTAGCTTCTCCCATTTTGCACATTTTTTATATAACTCTATTAATTTTACGGAGATGTTTTTAGCGTTAGGATATTCTTTGTGGCTTTCTTCTAGTAGCTTTATAGCATGATCATATGCTTCTTTTTTTTCTGAGGCAATAGCCATTGCTTGAATTGCAATATGTTTTGTTTCTTTATTTGCTAGAAGCTTTTTGCAATTTTTTATTATATTGTTGTTTTCCTTTGTAATTAGAGAATTTTGTAATTTAATCAAATTAATGACGGGGTGGTTTATTTTTTTTGTTAATTTATTAAGATATTTATTGCTTTCTCTAATATCACCAATTGAATTTAGAGTTAAACATTTTGTAATTTCGTTAAGAGAGTTTTTGTAGTTTTTATTTTCTTTGCTTAATTTTCTTAATTTTATATTTGTAAAAAAACTGCTGAGTATAAAGCAAATAAATATAATTGATAATAGCAATGAAATTGTTAGTAATATTAATATGTTTTGTTCAACTGATATTTGATAATCGCCAATATATAAATTTATTATTTCATTGGTTTGGCTAAAATTATTTATTAAATTAATGATAAATAATGCTATGGAGAATATTAAAACTAGCTTTATCATTATTTGGTATTATTTAATATTAAATTTATAATTTTTGTAAATTCTTGGTTAAATTTTACTATTTTTATTAGGTTTTGCTTTAGATCCTTATTTATAATATCTTTGCTATTTTCTAATAATTTATATGCTTCTTCTATTTGGTTGGATTGAATATAATCTTCTATTTTAATTAGCTTATATTCTGTAGAATCTTGATCTAAATTTTTTACTTTTTTTATAGTTATTAATTCATTGATTACTTTACTAAAGTTGTGTTTTTTTTCTGACTTTAGATTTGATTTTCTTATTTGATTTAAATTTTCTAATAATTGTTCTTGGCTTGCTAATATATTTATTTTTACAATTTCTTCTAGGCTTTTGACTATGGTATTAATTTCTGCTGCTAGTGGGATTATGCTAATTGTTTTTTGACCAAATTCTTGGTTTTGTTCTGCAAGTATTTTGATTTTATAGAGTTCAATTAATAATAGAGATGCTTTATTGGTATTTTCTGGGTTATTTTTAAATGTTATTTTTTCTTCTAATGTTGATATTTTTTCTGTGAGTTGATTTATTTTATTTTCTTGATTAGCTATTTTTGCAAATAAATCTATTATTAATTCATTGGAATTATTTCCTTGTTTTTCTTCAGATTTTATTACAGTTTTTAATTTTTCTTCGTAATTTTTAGCTTTAATGTTTGTAGAGTAATTATTAAAAGATTTGCTTATGAAAGCATGGTTTTCATATATAATGAATATTGCTAATCCTAATATTAATATAAAAGAAATATTTTTTATTTTTTTAATTAGTGAAGTTATCATCATATGATTTTTTAATAACTCTCTTTATGTTTGGTTCTTTAACTTTATATTTCCAGTTGTTTTTTTCTGCAAAGCTTATCGCTTCTTCTTTCTTTTTAAATATTAGTTCTAACTCTTGTTTCATGTCACGTGATCCTGTCCAATTCATTAATTCATAATTAAATTGGCTTAAATCACTAGGAAATTTTATTTTCCATTTTTGCTTTGATGAATTTGCAGATTGAGTAGCTGATTTGTCTGATCTGTAAATTGTGACTTCAATATTTTCTAGCATTAGCTTTATATTTAAAATGAAATTAAGATTTATTAATTTGGCTGGGATGGCAGGATTCGAACCTGCGAATGGCGGTACCAAAAACCGCTGCCTTACCACTTGGCGACATCCCATAAATACACTTAATATTCGTTCTTATAGAATATCATATTGAAATTGTCTAGTTTGTTTTAGTTGCTAAATTTGATGATATATATATATACTAGCTTTTATATTAATTTATGAATTTTATGAAAAATAATTTTGCCAATTTCTCTGCTAAAAATTTTGGGGTAATTCATTTTTGTGGTATTGGTGGAATAGGTATGAGTGGAATTGCAGAAATTCTAGCTAATCTTGGTTGTGAGGTACAAGGATCTGATATTTCTAGAAATAATAACATAGCTAGGTTAAAATCTTTAAAGATAAAAATATTTATAGGGCAAGCAGGAGAAAATATTAAAGGTGTCTCTGTAGTTATTAGGAGCTCGGCAATTAGAGATGATAATGTAGAGGTTGTTGAGGCAAGAAAAAATAATATACCTGTAATTGCCAGAGCAGATATGCTTAAAGAAATTATGCGTTTGAAAAATTCAGTAACCATTGCTGGAACGCATGGTAAAACTACCACAACATCAATGATTGCAGAATTATTTGAATCTGCAGGTTTGGAGCCTACAGTAATTAATGGAGGTATTTTAAATTCATGTAATACAAATGCTTATCTAGGCAGTGGTGATTGGATAGTTGCAGAAGCTGATGAGTCTGATGGAAGTTTTAACAAATTACCAGCTGAAGTTGCCATTGTAACTAATATTGATCCTGAGCATATAGAATTTTATGGTAATTTTGAAAATTTAAGAAAAGCTTTTTTAAATTTTGTGGATAAAGTTCCTTTTTATGGTTTTGCAGTTTTATGTAATGATCACATGATTGTTAAAAATATAATATCCGAAATTAAGGATAGAAGGATTATATCTTATGGTTTTGCTGATGACTCGATGGTAAGAGGGATTAATTTGAGGCCTCATAAAAAAGGTAATTTATTTGATGTATCTATTAAATTAAAAAATCTTGATCTCTTTATAAGAGATATCTATTTACCAATGTATGGAAAGCATAATGTTCAAAATGCTCTTGCTGCTATTTCTGTTGGGGTTGGATTTGGTGTTTCGGAAAAAATATTAAAGTTGTTTCTTGAAAATTTCTTAGGTGTTAAAAGAAGGCTAACTAGGGTTGAATCTGATCTTGATTTTATTATTATTGATGATTATGGGCATCACCCAACTGAAATTAGAGCTTCTATTTCAGCTGCTAATGATATTAAAAAACAAGCTGATAATGCTAATTTAATAGTAATTATTCAGCCTCATAGATATAGTAGGGTTTATAATCTTTTTAATGAGTTTTCTAATGCTTTTATAGATGCAGATATGGTTTTTGTAACTGATATTTATGCAGCAGGTGAGGAAAAAATTGAAGGCATAAATCAAGATTCATTAGCAACTGAAATTGCAAAAAATTCAAATGTAAAAGTTTTGCAAATATCAGATCTAAATAACTTAGCTAGTGATTTGAAAGATCATATCCAAGAAAAAGATGTAATATTATTTCTTGGTGCAGGTGATATAACTAAATATGCAAATGAGTTACCAAGAAATTTAAAAAAGATTATGTAATGGAGATTTCTGATAGATTGCAAGATTTTATTGATAATAGCATTTCTTTTAAGCAAAACTATAGATTAAATAAGTTAAATTGGTTTAATGTTGGAGGTGAGGCTGATTATCTTTTTAAACCTCAATGCGAAGAAGAATTATCAAATTTTCTTCAGCATGCTGCTGGTGACGTACCTTTAGAAATTATAGGTGCAGGATCTAATATAATAGTTCGAGATGGTGGCTTCAGAGGCGTTGTTATTAAACTTGGAAAGGAGTTTAAATCCATTAATTTGCTTGAAAATAATAAGATAAAGGTTGGTTGTGCAAATCTAGATATAAATGTTGCAAATTTTGCTCTTAATGAAAATATTTCAGGTTTGGAGTTTTTGAGTGGAATACCTGGTTCTGTAGGTGGGGCGGTAGCTATGAATGCGGGGGCCTATGGTAAGGATTTTAGTGATGTTATGTGTAATGTTGAGGGATTTGATATGCATGGAAATAAAGTGATTTTAAGTAATTCTGAGATGAATTATGGTTATAGATTTTCTAACCCTGATAAAAAAATTATTTATGGGTCGGTTATTTTGCAAGGTAGCAGGGGGTGTAGAGAAGATATTTCTGCAAGGATGAGAGCTATTAGAGAGGAAAGAGAGCTTTCTCAGCCTATTAGGGCGAAAACATCAGGTAGTAGTTTTAAAAATCCTGAAGGTATGAAAGCCTGGGAGTTAATTGATAAAGCAGGTTGTAGAGGCCTGGAGATTGGTGGTGCAAAAATTTCTGAAAAACACTGTAATTTTATGATAAATACAGGCAGCGCTACTGCAACAGATCTAGAAAATCTTGGAAAAGAAGTTATAAATAAAGTTTGGCAAAAATTTTTTGTTAAATTAGAGTGGGAAGTAAAAATTATTGGAGATACTTTATGAAAGTAGGAGTAGTTTATGGAGGCTCATCGCCTGAAGCATCAATTTCTGTTAAAACTAAAGATAGTGTTGTAGCTTCACTTAAGAGATTAGGTTTAAAATATGAAGAGATCGAGCTAAATTCGGATATTGTTAAAAATATCGAAAAATTATCTATTGATATTGTTTTTAATGCTTGTCATGGTTTACATGGTGAAGATGGTAGGCTTCCTGGTATGCTGGATATTTTAAAAATACCTTACACACATTCTGGATCTTATGCTTCATATATAGCTATGGATAAATACTCATCTTATGAGCTTGCAACCTCTTTAAATATTATGGTTGCTGATTATGATTTTGTTTGGAATTTTAAATCATTATCCGACAAAGCTAAAAAAATAATGAAGGGTCCTTTTATAATTAAACCTAATATGGGAGGTTCTTCAATAGGAGTTTATGTCTTTGAGGATCCTGATTCTTTTGTAGCTGATGAAAAATATTTGACGCATGGAGGAATTGTTGTGCAAAAATATATTAAGGGTTATGAATTAAATGTTGCCATTGTTGATAATAAGCCTGTTGGACTTGTTCAGGTTGATTATAAATCAAATTTTTTTGATTATGATGCAAAATATTTTTCTAATGATACTTTTTATAAAACTAAAATAGATATTACCTTGCAAGAAAGAAAGCTTATATGTGAGGCTGCAGAAAAATTTCATAATTTTATAGGAGCTAATAATATTGCAAGATCAGAGTTTATAGTGAAAGATGGTAATTATTATTTTCTTGAGACAAATACTCATCCAGGGCTAACTGATAGATCTTTAATACCTTTGGCTGCACGAGATAATCAAGTTGATTTTGATGATATTGTGAAATCATTATTAGATTCCGCGAAATATTATGAGTAAAAAAATTTTGATATTTTGTAATTATGCTGTGGTCGCTATTTTAATGGTTTTAGCTGGGTTATTTTTTTATAATAATAAAAATATTATTAAGTATGTAGATGATAAATTTAAGCGAGATGGTTTTAAAATAGAAGAGATTCATATTAGCGATCTGCAAAATATAGATATTGAAACTATAATTGATAGTTTAGATTTTAATTATGGAGATTCTGTTTTTTTATTGAATTTAGATAGGAATAGACGTGACTTAGAAAGTAATTTTTGGATTAAATCTGCAAGGTTAAAAATAATATTTCCTAATATTATTGATATTCAAATTGAAGAGAAGAAACCGAAATTTGTTTGGTTTCAATCTGGTGTTTACTATTTGATAAATGATAAAGGTGAGATTTTAAAAAAGATAAATGATCAAGATTTAGCGTCATATTCAAATTATATTACGCTTTTGGGTGATGATGCTAATTATTTTGTTCCAAATTTGTTAGAATTTATAGAATATGATGATGATATTTATAACTATATTGCAACTATAGAACTTGTTAATAAAAGAAGGTGGAATATAAAATTTATAAATGATATGGTTGTGCAGCTTCCTTATGGTGATCCAGTTTATGGGTGGCATAAATTTGTAAAATTAAATACCAGATTAAATATAATTAATAATCGTATTAAAAACATAGATTTAAGAGTAAAAGATAAGGTTTTTATTGAGTTAGATATGAATAGACCTAAGAATGAAAAAATATTAAAAAAAATTGGCTAAAGTTGAAAATAATAACATTGTAACAATTTTGGATATAGGTGCTAGTAAAATAGTTTGCCTTAATGTTATGCTGGATTATCTTAATTCTCCTAAGATATTAGGTGTTGGTCATCAGCTATCTCAAGGTATAGGTTTTGGAGGTGTAATAAGCGATATTAAAAATTTAGAGAAATCAATAGTATCTGCTGTTTCTGCTGCTGAGAAATCATCGGGAAATAATATTGAGGAGGTTTTAATAAATTTCAGTGGTAGTAGACTTAAATCCTTATATGCGGAGATTGAATTAGATATTTCTGGTGGTGAGGTTTTAGATAGGGATCTAGCAAGAATTAATGAAATGGCTTTTCAGAATTATTCTGATGAGAATCATGATATTATTCAATCTGTTCCTGTTTCTTATGAAATAGATAATATATCAGGTATAACCAATCCTGCTTATATGTATGGGAAAAAATTAAAAGCAAACTTAAATCTTGTGGTGCAAGCACCTACAGTTACTAATAATTTTCTTAATTGCCTATCAAGATGTCATTTAAATGTATCTGGAGTTATTCCATCTGCATATGCTTCATCATTAGCAGTGTTAAATTATGATGAAGTGCAAAATGGAGTGATAGTTATGGATATTGGTGAGTCAAATTGTGATATAGCAATTTTTGTGGATGGAAAAATGTGCTTCACTATATCTATGCCTTTTGGAGGAGCTCTACTAACTAGAGATATTCAACAAATTTTTTCTTTAAGTAAAGTTGTTGCGGAGAAAGTTAAAGTTTTATATGGAAGTATTTTTTTCGAGTCAGATAATCAAAGAGATACGATAGATTTATTTGATGTTGTAGATGTTGAGGATAATGGTGCTGGAAATTATATACAAAAACATAAATTATGTGAAATCATATATGCAAGGATGAGAGAGGTTTTTGTATATATAGAAAATTTTATGGAGAATGACAAATATGCAAAGAAATTTTATAATAAAGCCAAAAATAATATAGTTTTAACTGGTGGTACTGCAAATTTATTAGGTATAACAGAGCTTGCAAAAAATGTTTTCGGTGCAAGAGCTAGAGTTGTTATCCCTAAGGATATTGCTAATATGCCTGCTGAGCATCAGCAATCTCAATTTGCAACTGCTTATGGTTTAATTAAGCATGCTACAAGTCATAATAAACTTAATAGCTCAGAATTTAGGCAATTTAATAATGGTTCTTATTTTGTCAACAAAATAAAAAAAATTCTGGGCTATGATGCTACTTCTGATTTTTTGAGAAAATATTTTTAACTGTAAATTTAAATTTATTTAAGGGTTGAGTTTTTTGTTTTAGTTAATATTATGATTTTTCAAATAATACATCGGAGCGACCATGACAATCAATATTAACATCCCTGAAAAAATAAATATGATTCCTAAAATAACAGTTCTTGGAGTTGGTGGGGCTGGAGGAAATGCAGTCAATAATATGATTGAGTTAAAGTTACAAGGTGTTAGTTTTGTTGTTGCAAATACTGATGCTCAAGCTCTTAAAAATTCAAAAGCAGGGCAAGTGATTCAACTTGGGGAAAAGTTGACTAAAGGATTGGGTGCTGGTTCTTCGCCAGATGTTGGTTCTAAGGCTGCTCAGGAATCTTCGCAAGAAATTTTAGATAATTTGCTTGATAGTAATATGGTTTTTATTACCGCTGGAATGGGAGGTGGTACTGGAACTGGTGCGGCTCCTCAAATAGCAAAATTATGTAAAGAAAATGGTGTTTTAACCGTTGGGGTAGTTACAAAACCTTTTCATTTTGAAGGATCATATAGGATGAAAGCAGCGGAGTCTGGTTTATCTGAAATTCAAAAAAATGTTGATACTTTAATAGTTGTTCCTAACCAAAATTTATTTCACAAGGCAAATGAGAAAACTACTTTTGCTGAGGCATTTAGCATGGTTGATGATATTTTATATTGTGGAATTAAAGCTATTACAGATTTAATGACCATGCCAGGATTAATAAATTTAGATTTTGCTGACATAAAAACAATAATGGGAGGTATGGGAAAGGCTATGATGGGAACAGGTGAAGCTAGCGGTGATAAAAGAGCTCTTGAAGCTGCCGAATGTGCTATTTCTAACCCATTATTAGATAATACATCTATGAAAGGAGCAAAAGGAGTATTGATAAATATTTCAGGTGGCTTGGATATGACTTTATTTGAAGCTGATGAAGCTGCTCAAAGAATTAGAGATGAAGTAGATCCTGATGCAAATATTATTTTTGGTTCAACATTCGATAAAAATTTAGATGGTAAAATTAGGGTTTCTGTTGTTGCAACAGGCATAGATTTTGAAAATTATGGTAATATCGATAAAGCATCCGTTTTTCAATCTGTGGAAAATAAGTTTCTTGCTAATAAAAAATTAGAGGGTCAAAAATCTTCTTTGAAACATTTACCTACAGATAAAGCTTCCAGATCTAGTATTAAATTAAAATCAGATGAAACAGAAGATGATGAATCATTTTTAAATGTAAATAAATCTTTTATTCCTCCTCAGGTTGTAGATCCAGAGCAACTTAAAGCTAGTGATGATTCGAGAAATAAATCTATAAATGATAATCAAAATACGCAATTAAATGAATCAAAAAAAGAGACAGAACTTGATGTTATATCTGTGAATGAAGACGATAATTCTGTTGAAAAAATTAAGCTAGAAAACTTCTTGAATGATTCTCAAAATGACGAAAAAGTTGAAAATATTACAACTAATAGCGAATTATTAGATAAAGATAGTGATTCTCAAAATAAAACAGATGATAAATCCTCAGTGCTAAAAGGTTCTTTTGGTAATTTATTTGGTTTATTTAAAGATGAAAAAAAAACATCACAAACTGATGAAAAAAGTGATTCTAAAACTTTAGATTCTCAAGATTTAAATGATTCTGATGATTTAGTATTTAATGATGATGTCTTAAACGTTCCTACTTTTATAAGAGATAATGATACTAAAAAAAATGTTTCTTAAATTTATTAGTTACTTTTAATTTTTCATAAAATGAAATTAGCAGATAAAAATCTTGCAAATGCAATTAGGTCACTAACCATAGATGCGATTGAAAAATCACAATCTGGTCATCCAGGAATGCCAATGGGATTTGCAGATGTTGCTACAATATTATTTAAAGAATTTTTAAATTTTTCAGCTAGTAATCCAAAATGGCCTAATAGAGATAGATTTGTCTTATCTGCTGGCCATGGTTCTATGTTATTATATTCATTACTATATTTAACTGGGTATAAAGATATTTCTATTGATGATATTAAAAATTTTAGACAGTTAGGTTGTAAGGCAGCTGGGCACCCTGAAGTTGAAATGTTAGAAGGGGTTGAAACAACAACAGGACCATTAGGACAAGGTGTAGCAAATGCAGTTGGTATGGCTATTTCTGAAAGATTTATGAATGCTAAATTTCCAGATATTATAGACCATTATACATATGTCGTGGCTGGAGATGGATGCTTAATGGAAGGTATTTCTCATGAAGCTATTACCTTAGCGGGTCATTTAAGATTAAATAAGTTAATTTTATTATTTGATGATAATAAAATTTCTATCGATGGTTCAACTGATCTTACCACTTCTGAAAATCAAAAATTAAGATTTGAGGCTGCAGGGTGGAATGTTTTATCCTTAGAAGGTCATAATTATGATGATATTAGAAATGTTATAGCTCAGGCTAAAAATTCTGATAAACCAGTTATGATTAGCTGTAAAACAGTTATCGCAAATGGATCTCCTAATAAATCTGGAACTTCTGCATCGCATGGAGCCCCTTTAGGTAAAGAAGAGGCTTTACTGGCTAAGAAATTTCTTGAAATTAAAGATGAGCCATTTTCAGTTAGTAAAGATGTAAAAGAGGCGTGGGAAAATATTGGTTCCAGGGGTGATGAGTTAGTAGAAAAATGGTATAAAAATCTACAAATGCATGATAAGAGAGCTTCTTATGAAAATTTTATAAAACAGGATTATCTTGCTCAAGTTTTAGATAAATTAGATGTTTATAAGAAAGAACAGTTTTTAGAATCTCCAAAAATTGCTACCAGGCAAGCATCAGGAAAAGTTATCGATTTAATTTCTAAAAATCTGCCTAATTTAATTGGAGGATCCGCAGATTTATCTGGTTCAAATAATACTAAATCTAATAATATGCAGATTTTTTCAGCTGAAAATTATTTAGGAAATTATTTGCATTATGGAATAAGAGAACATGCTATGTGTTCTATTATGAATGGGATAGCTCTTTATGATAGTTTAATTCCTTATGCAGGAACATTTTTGGTATTTAGTGATTATTCAAGAGCTGCTATTAGGCTTTCGGCTTTGATGCAACAAAGAGTGATTTATATTTTTACTCATGATTCGATTGGTCTTGGAGAAGATGGTCCAACACACCAGCCAATAGAGCATCTTGATTCATTGAGGCTTATTCCTAACTTAGTAGTATTTAGACCTTGTGATATGTTGGAAACAATAGAGGCATGGCAATATGCATTATCTATTAAAGATCGTCCTGTTATTTTTAGTCTAACTAGACAGTCATTACCTGCATTGGTAAGTAATTATGAAAAGGTAAATAATTCAGCAAAGGGAGGTTACATTATTTCTGCTGAGAATAATAAGCATATGGTAACTATTATTGCATCAGGTTCTGAAGTTGAAATAGCTATTTCTGCTAAGGAAGAGCTTGAAAAGGAAAATAATATAGGTGTTAGAGTAGTTTCTATGCCTTCTATAACATTATTTGATGAGCAGGATGATGATTATAAAAATCAAGTGCTAGGCATGGATGTTAAAGTGTTTGCTATTGAGGCATCAAGGTCATTTAGTTATTTGAAATATGCTGAGGAGTTTATTGGAATGGAGAGTTTTGGTGCTTCTGGAAAAGCAGTGGATCTTTATAATTATTTTGGTATAAATAAAAATAATCTATGTGATAAAATTTTGAGTTTGATAAAATAATGATAAAAATTTACGTTTTAATTATATCCTTAGCAATATCTTTTATATCTCCATCTAATGCCTCTGAAATTACTAGGCCCTTTGGTGAATGGCTCGTATCTTGTAAACAAAATATGATGACTGCTAAAAATGACTGCTTTATTGGAACACAGTTTTTAAATGAGGATGGTAGAGGAGCAATTGTATTTACTAGATATTATCTTGCGGTTGCGCATAGTGAAACAAATTTAAATAAGGGTGTAAATTTTGAAGTAGATAAAAATAACATTGTTTCTTCTTTTATGAATACAGGAATTAATGTTTTTTTTAAGAATGATGATAGAAAAAAATTACTTTCACAGATGCAAAGTGGAAATATTTTAAACATTGAAATAATAGGTAAAGATAGAGTTACTAAATCATTAAATGGTTTTGGTGCTGCATATAATTTTTACATAAAACAAATAGGCAGTTAACATGGTCAAAATAGCAATTAATGGTTTTGGAAGAATTGGAAGATGTGTTGCAAGAGCTGTTTCTATTGGCTTGGTAAAAGATGTTGAATTAGTGGCTATAAATGGTAGAGGGGATATAGAAACTCACTTTCATTTATTAAAATATGATTCTGTGCATGGGAGATTTCCTGGTGACTTAGAACTAAGAAATAATGCTATTTATATAAATGGTAAAAAAATAGTTGTTTACAAGGAAAGTGATCCTGAAAATTTACCATGGGATAAGTTAGAAGTTGATGTAGTTTTTGAATGTACTGGGGTTTTTAAGGATTATGTTGGAGCAGCAAAACATCTTAAAAATGGTGTTAAGAGAGTTTTAATTTCTGCACCTGCTAAGGGTGATGATATAAAAACTATTATTTATGGTGTGAATGATAATATTATTAATGATTCAGATAAAATATTATCTGTTGGTTCATGTACAACTAATTGTTTAGCTCCATTAGTAAAATTAGCTCATGATAATTATAAAATTGAAAAGGGTTTTGTAACCACAATTCATGCTTACACTAATGACCAAAATATTGCTGATGCCAGACATAAAGATTTGAGAAGAGCTCGAGCTGCTGCTTTATCAATGATTCCTACATCCACTGGAGCTGCCAGAGCAATAGGTAAAGTTATACCTGAATTGATGGGTAAGTTAGATGGTACAGCTATTAGAGTTCCAACAGCTAACGTATCTATTGTAGATTTTTGTTTTTTAGCAAAAAATAATGTAAAAACTGAAGAATTAAATAACTTATTTAAAGATGCTTCTAAAGGTAAAATGTCTAGAGTATTAGGTTATTGTGATGAGGAGTTAGTTTCAATTGATTTTAATCAAACAATTGAGAGTTCAGTTTTTGATGCTACTGCTACTAAAATTTTGGAGGGTAATTTTATTAGAGTTGCAGCATGGTATGATAATGAATGGGCTTTTTCAGTAAGAATGCTTGATATTGCTAAGATCTAGTTTAATATAGTGGAGTATTGCAAATAATCTGTTTATATTTTATCAATCAAAACTAGCTATATGGAAAACATAAAATTTCTTAAAGATTATCAGTTTAAAGATAAAAGAGTTTTGCTAAGGGTTGATTTAAATGTTCCTTTGGTGCATGGTAAAATAGTTGATTATTCTCGTATTGAAAGGATTATTCCAACTTTAAAATATCTAGTTCAACATAAAGCAAGAGTAATAATTTTATCTCATTTTGGTAGACCTAAAGGAAAATATGACCTTTCATTATCTTTATCTCCTATTGTTGATGCTCTAAATATGGTTATGGGTATTGATAATGTTAAGTTTTGTGTTGATACAGTTGGAGAGCAAGCAGCAAAAGATGTTTCAAAATTAAAAAATGGAGAAATATTATTATTAGAAAATCTAAGATTTTATCCTGGTGAAGAAAATAATGATGCTGATTTTGTAAATGATCTAGCATCGTTAGGAGATGTTTATGTTAATGATACATTCTCTTGTTCTCATAGAAAACATGCATCAATATATGGCTTAGCAAAGAAATTGCCTGCGGCAATGGGTTTTTTGTTTCAAGAAGAGATAGAAAATTTAGAAAATATTCTTTTAAAACCAAAAAAACCTATGATTGCTGTTGTAGGTGGATCTAAGGTATCATCTAAGATTAATCTTCTTAATAGTTTAATATTAAAAGCTGATTATTTAGTTATTGGAGGAGGTATGGCTAATAGCTTTTTAAAAGCTAAAGGTTTTTCTATTGGGAAATCTTTATGTGAAGAAAACTTAATTGATGCTGCAAAAGAGATTTTAAAAAAAGCTTCTAAATCTAATTGTGAGATTATTTTACCTATAGATGTTATTGTGGCTGATAAGTTGATAAATCCAGATTTCTGCAAAGTTGTGGATGTTGATAATGTAAAAGTTGGTGAGATGATTTTGGATATAGGTCCGCAATCAGTGCAGGAGATTTGTGATAAAGTTGATAAATCTAAAACATTAGTATGGAATGGTCCTGTTGGTGCTTTTGAATATATGCCTTTTAATATAGGAACTGAATCTATTGCAAGATATGTTGCATATAAAACAAATTTAAATGAAATAATATCTGTAGCAGGAGGAGGAGATGTGGTTGCAGCTCTTAAAAAGAGCGGTTTAAAAGATAGTTTTTCTTATCTATCAACAGCTGGTGGTGCTTTTTTAGAGTGGATTCAAGGTGATGTTGGTTATGGTATGCAGGCTTTACAAGGAGGTAAAGGATCTTTTTCTAAGGTATCTTAAAATTTTAATCACCTAATGCTTCACCCTCTCTTCTTTTGTCAGTTCCTGCAATTAGTTCGTTATTGACGATTGAAATTGCATGAATTCCACTATTTAAATCGCGAATATTAATTTTATGTCCTATATTTTCCAATGCAGCTTTATGTGATGTAATATCTGTATTTGCTTCTAATTCTAATATATTATTCATCTTGTTGAAATTAGGCAAGTTAACTGCTTCATATATTGGGGTTTCCCAATCAAGAAATGCAATAATAGATTTTGCTACGTAAGATATTATTCTAGCTCCACCAGGAGATCCTATTGTTAAAATTAGATTGTTGTTTTTATCAAATATGAATGTAGGCGTCATTGAGCTTCTAGGTCTTTTTAAAGGTTCTATTCTATTAGCAATAAGCATGCCATTTTTTTCTGATATGAAAGAAAAATCAGTAAGTTGGTTATTTAGCATAAAACCATTAGATATAAGGCCAGATCCAAATGAATGTTCAATAGAGGATGTCAAAGATATAGCATTTTTTTCGGAATCAATAATAGATATGTGAGTTGTTGAATTTGGTTCGTAAATTTTTTGATGATATGTATATTTTTGTGAAGATGGAGATTTGAAGGTGCCAGGACTTACATTAATTAATGCAGCATCTACATTAATTAAATAGCTTCTTTCTTTTAAATATTCTTTATCTAGCATTTGAGAAACAGGTATTTCTACAAAATCACTATCAGCTAGATACATATTACGATCGCTGTATGCGAGACGCATAGCTTCACTAATTACGTGTATTGCCTCAACTGAATTTTCTTCCATTTGTTCCATGTCAAAATTTTCTAATATACCTAATATTTGTAGTAAAGTTATGCCGCCTGAGCTAGGAGCGGGCATAGAGCAAATATTGTATTTACGGCGATATTCTAAGCAGATAAGATTACCTTGTCTTATTTTGTAATTTTGAAGATCTCCAAGGGTAAGGCTGCCGGGATTTGGTTTTGAGTTTTGTACTGTTTTTACAATATCTTTTGCTATTTGACCATTGTAAAAATCATTTATACCATTTTTTGCTATTTCTCTAAATATATTAGCTAATTTATTATTTTTAATTTTTGTTTTGCTAATTTTATAGTTTGAATCCTTATTTAAAAATAATTGTTTAGTATCCTTGAAAACCTTAATATGTTCTGTTTCTTCTATTATTTGCTTTCCTCTTGCTGAGGTTGTATAGCCTAAAGATGCAATATCAATCGCATCTGCAAATAATTCAAACCATGGTAATTTTCCATATTTTTCATGTGCTGTTTTAAGCATTTTTAACAATCCAGGTGTTCCTACAGATGCTCCTCCTTTTATGGCTGTGAAAAAATCCTTAACTTCTCCTTTTTTATTCAGGAATATATTAGGGTTTATGTTTTTAGGTGCTGTTTCTCTGCCATCAAAAAATTCATATTTTTTATTTAAACCATCATAATGAAGAAGAAAGCCTCCTCCACCAATACCTGATGCATGAGGTTCTACTATATTTAATACCATTTGCGCTGCAATTGCTGCATCAATTGCACTACCACCTTTTTTTAATATTTTATAACCAGCTTCTGTGGCTTTAAGATGACCTGTTACAACCATGAAATTTCGTGTACTAACTATTTCTTTTTCTCTGAATCCACTAGCAGGTTCTGGTGCTATTAAATCTTGAATTTGAATGGGAGCTTGGTAATTTAGAATATGATCTTTTTTATTTATAAAACCACTTAGGAATATGAATGTTGTTGCTAATAATAAAAAGTTATTTAATTTTTTATAAAACATAAAATTAGTTATTAATTTTGCATTAAATGTTATTTTATAATATTATTTTATTTAAATAAAAGTCCAAGTTAAAATGTCTGATATTAAGGAAAAAAAAATTAAAATTGTTAACAAGAGTTTTGAAGATGCTATGAACGAACTTGAGGATATTGTTAATAAAATGGAAGATGGAGAGATGAATTTAGAAGATTCCATTAAAAATTATGAATATGCTAATGCATTAAGGGAATATTTAGATAAGAAATTAGCCGATGCCAAATTGAAAATTGAAAAAATTTCTCATTAATTTTTAATGTTGATTTGATTGAATAATTCTATTTATTCTTTTCTTTATAATAATAGTTTTGTGGTGCAACCGGCAGGAATCGAACCTGCGACCTAAGGATTAGGAATCCTTCGCTCTATCCTACTGAGCTACGGCTGCTTTTAAATATTGATTATTAACATAATTTTTGTGATAATTTCAAGTAACTATTAATAACTTATTATTTAATTTTTGATGCCAGAAGTAAAAATAGCTAATTATAATATTAGTAATAAATTGCCTTTAACATTAATTGCTGGACCATGCCAGATGGAATCTCGCGAACATGCATTGATGATGGCGCGTGAAATGAAAGAAATTACAGATAAATTTTCGGTTAATTTAATTTATAAATCTTCATTTGATAAAGCAAATAGATCAAGCGTAAATTCAAAAAGAGGCATAGGTTTTGATGCGGCAATTGAGATTTTTAGGGAAATAAAAGAAAGTTTTAACTTACCAACACTTACAGATATTCATAATGAGGAGCAAGCAAGATTAGCAGGTGAAACTGACGCATTAGATATTTTGCAAATACCAGCTTTTTTATGTAGACAGACTGATTTATTAAAAGCTGCGGCAATAACTGGAAAAATAATAAATATAAAAAAAGGTCAATTTCTAGCACCATGGGATATGAGGAATGTCGTAGCTAAAATGGAGAGCTTTGGTAATAAAAATATATTGCTCACAGAAAGAGGCGCTAGTTTTGGTTATAATAATTTAGTCTCTGATATGAGGAGTTTGGCTATTATGGCTGAGTTTGGATATCCAGTCATTTTTGATGCTACTCATTCAGTGCAACAGCCAGGAGGTTTGGGTGGTGAATCCGGAGGACAAAGACATTTTGTTAAAACTTTGGCAAGGGCTGCTGTTGCAGTTGGAGTTGCTGGAGTTTTTGCAGAAGTTCATGATGATCCTGATAACGCTCCTTCAGATGGTCCATGTATGTTAAGGCTTGATGATTTAGAATTATTTTTATCTCAAATTACAGAAATAGATAAAATAATAAAAAAATCACAATAAATTTTGCTTAATTAGAAATTATTTGTTAATAATTCTTATGAATTTTTTTATCTTTAAAAGTAGTAATTATGGTCAAGATTAACGCAGTAAAAGCCAGAGAAATTATTGATTCAAGAGGTAATCCTACTGTTGAGGTCGATATTAAATTATCTGATGGTTCTTTTGGAAGAGCAGCTGTTCCTAGTGGAGCATCAACTGGTAAATTAGAAGCAGTTGAATTACGTGATGGTGACGTAAATAGATTTCATGGTAAAGGGGTTTTGACTGCTGTTCAAAATGTAAATGATGAGATAGCAAATGAAATAATAGGTTTTTCTGCTTTTTTGCAAACTGAGTTAGATGACAAATTAATTAAATTAGACGGCACTAAAAATAAAGAAAAAATGGGTGCTAATGCTATATTAGGTGTTTCTCTTGCTTATGCTAAGGCATGTGCTGTATCTAAAGATATGGTTTTATCAGATTATTTATCTTTGGGTAAAGGTTATAAAATGCCTGTGCCAATGATGAATATCATAAATGGAGGTGCTCATGCTGATAACCCAATAGATATTCAAGAATTTATGATTATGCCAATTTCAGCAAAAAATATTAAGGATGCTATTAGGATTGGTTCGGAAATTTTCCATAATTTAAAGAAATTACTAAGTAAAGATGGTTACAGCACAGCTGTTGGAGATGAAGGAGGTTTTGCGCCTAATCTTTCTTCTGCAAATGAAGCTTTAAATTATATCATCAAAGCTATTGAATTTTCAGGATATAAAGCTGGAGAAGATATTTTCTTAGCTTTGGATGCTGCATCTTCAGAATTTTATGAGGATGGAAAATATAATTTATCTGGTGAAGGAAAAATTTTAAGTGATGATGAGATTATAGATTATTATGAAAATTTAGTTAATGAATTTCCTATCTTTTCTATTGAAGATCCTCTTGCAGAAGATGATCATGAAGGATGGAAAAAAATTACATCAAGATTAGGAAATAAAGTACAGTTGGTAGGAGATGATTTATTTGTTACAAACCCAGAAATTTTACAACATGGCATTGCCAATAAAATGGCCAATGCTATTTTAATAAAAGTTAATCAGATTGGAACTGTTACTGAAACTATGGAAGCAATTAAAATTGCTCATGAGAATAATTACAGGGCTATTTTGTCGCATCGTTCTGGTGAAACTGAAGATACAATTATTTCTCATATTGCTGTTGCTACTAATGCTGGGCAAATAAAAACAGGTTCTATGTCTAGAACTGATAGGACTGCTAAATATAATGAATTAATAAGAATTGAAGAGGAGTTAGGTGATAGAGCAAAATATTTAAGAATTTCTAATTAAAAATGACTAAATTATATAATATTTGTGTTGCTGGAGCAA
>CBFHSE010000015.1:0-32096 GCA_965658435.1 Rickettsiales bacterium
TCTGGTTTAAATTCCTATTTATCAACTGAGCTGCGAGAAAAACATGGTCTAACATATTCTGCTTATTCATATTTTGATATATATAATAATTTTTCAATATGGAATATAGAATTTAGTACTGATAAGAAAAATTATAAAAAAGCTGTTAAGATTTTATCTGGTCTATTTAGGAATATTGCAAAGAAAGGTTTTAGTGAAGATGATCTTGATAAAGCAAAAAAATATTTAACTGGTAGTTATGAGATTTATTTTAATAGTAATGAAAAAATATCCTCATATCTTCTTGATTCACAAATTCGAAATTTATCTCCAACAATTATTAGAAGCAGAAATAATTTAATTAATTCATATAGTATTACTGAAATTAATGATGTATTGCCAAAATTAATAAATTTTGATGATTTATCAATAATTATTGTTGGTGATATTGATTAGTGGTGACTCCTACGGGATTCGAACCCGTGTTGCAAGACTGAGAATCTTGAGTCCTAACCACTAGACGAAGGAGCCTAATGTTAATTATTATGTGGTGACCCCTACGGGATTCGAACCCGTGTTGCAAGAATGAAAATCTTGAGTCCTAACCACTAGACGAAGGGGCCAGTTAGAATTTATTTTTTTATAGTTAATATCTTAAATTAATCAAGTGTATTTTTTGATTTCAGCAATCTTTTTAAATATATTTTTTGCAATTGGAGCTGCTGAAGAGGATCCTGATCCTCCATGCTCTACAATTACAGATAATGCATATTTAGGTTTTTTATATGGAGCTATTCCGACAAATAATGCATGGTTTCTATTTTTTACAGCTATGTCTTCGAAATTTTTTTCTTCTTCTTTATGGTTGATTGCGATGACTTGAGATGTTCCAGTTTTTCCTGCAAATTTAAAGTTTTTATATTTTAGTCTTTGCCAATATGCTGTACCTTTTTTATGATTTACTACTTCATATATTGCCTGCATTACATAATCTATATTGTGACTTTGGATGTTTAATTCATCAAATTTATTGTCATTATTATATATGATATTAGGTGTTATTTTTCTTTTACTTGCAAGTCTAGACATCATTACCGCAAGTTGAATTGGTGTTGCTTGAATGAAACCTTGGCCAATTGAGCTATTAAATGTATCCCCTAAAACCCATGGTTCTTTAAATTTATTTTTTTTCCATTTTTTAGTTGGCAAAAGACCAGATTCTTCATTGTAAAAATTACTATTTGTTTTTTTGCCTAAACCAAATTCTTTAGCGGTTTTGGTAATATTATTTATTCCTATTTTCTTACTCATTTGATAGAAATAACAATTACAGGATTCTCTAATAGCACCTTTAAGGTCTAAAATTCCATGGCCTTCCTTTTTCCAACAATGAAACCATCTTCTGCCTAATCTTATTTTTCCTTTGCAATTGAATTTAGTATTAGGATTAAAATTATTTTCTAATGCAGCAATAGCAACAATAATTTTGAAGGTTGAGCCTGGTGGATAATTATTTGAAAGGGCTTTGTTTTGTAAGGGTTTAGCTGGATTATTAATTAGTTTATTCCAATTTTCGTTACTTATTTCTCTCAAGAAGATATTTGGATCAAATGAAGGTGATGAGATTTGAGTTAAAATATTGCCACTTCCAATATCTATTAAATTAATTGCTACTCTTTGATTTTTTGCTATTTCATAGGCGTATTTTTGTAATTCAATATCAATTGTAAGCTTAATATCTTCACCAGGTTGCATTTTTTGTTCAGTTTCAATTGTTGATTTACCAATTGTATAACCATGCGCGTCTTCTTCTAAATAACTAATTCCTGCTTTACCTCTTAAGGTTTTTTCATATATTTTTTCAATTCCATTTTTACCTATTTTAAAATCTGGATGTTTTAATAGGGCGTTATTAGTTCTAGTTAATTCTTTTTCTGTTACAGTACTTACATAACCAATTATATTAGAGGTTATATCTTTATATGGATAATATCTTTTTTGACCTGTTTCTATATAAATTCCAGGAAGATCTGCTATATTTACTTCTATTTTACTTATTTGATTATAATTTAAATCATCATAAATTAAAATTGCTCCTTCATGAGATTTTCTAATATTATTTTTATGATATAAGAATTTTTTTTTATCTATATTTAATATGCTGCTTAGCCTATTTAATGTTTTATTAATATTTATATTTGGATTATTATTTAGTAATACTCTGTAATATTTATTATTGCTTGCTAATATATTATCTTTTTTGTCATATATTTTTCCTCTCAATGGAGGTATTATCATGCTCCTTATTTTATTTTTATCTGATAATTTGTTGAATTTATCATTTTTTATGATTTGAAGATACACTAATCTTAATGTAATTAACAAAATAAGGAATGCTTTAACCCAGATAACTATAAAAAATCTTCTGGTAAATGTTTTGTTTTTATCAAAATTATCTACAATCATGATTCGTATTTATGCTGTAGTTTATTAAGGTGATAATAGTAATTATGTAGCAAAGGATATGTAATTATTGTTGAAATAAGATTTATTATTAAGATTTTATTATCTATTTGGTTATAATTAATGTAATATACAGTTATATATTTAATTATTTGTAGTTCAATTATGAATATAGTGAATATAATCCATATTTCAGCAAAGCTACTAAAAATAAATAATTTTCTTTTTAGATCGAAAATCTTTATCAGAATAAAATAAATTATTGCGTTTGTACCGATCTGATAATTATTTAAAGTATCTAGAATAATAGATAATATTAAAATAAATAATAAAATTGGTTTTTTTTTATTATAGACATAAAAGTAAAATATATATGAGGCTTCAATTAGAGGTATTAAATATTTTAGATTTATATCCAAATAGGGTATATAAATTATTAATATACTAAAGTAGGATATTATATAGAACAAGATTGTTTTTGGGATATTGAGATACGGCATTATATTATTAGTGATGCTAGACCTAAAAAGCTAAGGAAAGCTATTACGTCAGTAATTGTTGTTAATATTATACCAGAACTAAGAGCAGGATCACCTTTTAGTCTATAGACTATTATTGGTATAATTGCTCCTGATAATCCTGCTATACCTAAGGTGATAATTGTGGCTATTGAAAATAAGATTGCTAGCTTCAGGTCATAGGTTATTGTTATCATCAGGAAGCTTATAATTGAAAAAAATATACCATTTGTAATGCCTATTAGGAATTCTTTTAATATTATCTTATTGGTATTTTTAGAATTTAATTCTTTCCTTGCTAATGAGCGCACTGCAATTGTTACTGTCTGTGTTCCTGCATTTCCACCCATAGAAGCAATTATAGGCATTAATACAGCGAGAGCTACAATTGCTTCAATGTTTTTATCAAATATACTTATTACAATTGATGCAATTATTGCAGTTATTAAATTTAAAAATAACCAGGGAAATCTTTGTTTTATTGTTTGAATAAATTTTGTATAAATATCAGATTCTATTATTCCACCAAGATGTAATATATCTTCAGAGACACTTTCTTCAATTACTTCAATAGCTGTGTTTTGCGTTGTAAAGCCGAGCATTCTACCATCATTATTTACAATTGGAGCAAAGCTTAAATTATATTTTTTAAAGCTAATTGCTAGTTCTTGTTCTTCTGTTAAATAATTGAAGCTTATAACTTCCGTGTTCATTATATTTTCAATTATTGTTTTGGGATCATTAATAATTAAATCTTTACTTGTTATAATTCCGATTGGTTTAAAATATGGATCTACAACAAATACACCATAAAAATTATCATTGATAAAATCTTTGTTTTTGCAGCAATATTTAATTGTTTGTGATATATTCCAATGTTTTGGTACAGAAATAAAATTACGCTGCATTAATCTACCTGCACTATTTACAGGGTATGAAAAACCTGTTTTTAAGTCTTCTTTTGTTTCTTTGTTAAAAAAATGTCTAATTTGATTTCTTATTACTTCACTTACTTCTTCTAATATTGAGAGGATTTCTGGTGATTCTAGAGTTTGTATTATTTTTGCTGATTTTTTAGGTCCTATTAGCTGAATAAATTCTTCGCTAACAGAATTATGAAGTTTTAAAAAAAGATCTGCAGGAAAATCATCTTCTAAAATATTTATGAATAATAATTTTTCATCATGATTATATTCGCTTATGGTTATTGCAAGATCTGCTATATTTATTTTTTCAATTAAATTTTTTACAGATTTTTTATTGTTATCATAAAGAGCGAGCTTTAACTCTTTTTCTAAATATTTGTAATTTTGAATATCACTGATTTCTGACATTTTGAATTGTTGTTATTTATTTAGATGAGTATAGAATATAATACATTAATTTATTATATATAGGAATGAAACAAAAAAACACAACAAGTTTTTGGCGCTCTAGATTCTATGAGATCAATGGTTTGTTTTTTTTGCTATTTTCTTTATTTACTATTTTCTCATTATTATCCTATCATCCTCTAGATCCAGCTTTTAATTCAGTTTATGATAATAGCATATCTAATACTGGTGGTTATATAGGTTCACATCTTTCAGGTTTTCTTTTGGAGTTTTTTGGTTTATCTTGTGCTTTGTTTCCTTTGTTTTCATTTACTTGGGGTGTTTATTTTTTTAAGAAAAACAATCCTGGCTATTTTCCTTTAAGATTATCATCTTTTATGACATCTCTTTTATTATCATGTTATTTTTTATCAAGTTTTAATGTCTCTCATTCCTGGCAATTCCTTTCATATGGTGGAATTACTGGTTATTTTTTAGTTGGTTTGTTAGGAGAATATTTTTCTGGAATTACTTTTGTAATATCCTCTTTGATATTATTTATATTATTTTTCTATTATGCTATTAATATTTCTTTTAGTAATTCTCTAAAGTTATTTTTAAAAATAAATTTATCTCTATTTAAGTATATCAAACAAAATATAAAGAATATTGCTCTTATTTTATTAGATATCTTATCAGGTATTTTGCTTAATTTTAATAAGCGTTTTTTTAAAAATAGGATAAAAGATATTGATATTGGCTATAGTAAACCAAAGGAAAAAATATCAAAAATTGATAGGGTTTCTATTTCAGCATCTAAATCTAATTTGAATTATCTTCTGCCTAATGTTAATTTGTTAAATCTTCCTAAAAAACAAAAATCTCAGTTAAGCAAGGATGAATTGAATGCAAATGCTGAATTATTAAAGGAAATACTGGCTGATTTTGGAATTAATGGAAAAGTTCTTAATGTAAAGCCTGGCCCTGTTGTTACTTTATACGAATTTGAACCTGCAGCAGGTATTAAATCATCTAGAGTTATCGGGCTTGCTGATGATGTTGCTAGATCAATGCGGGCAATATCTGCAAGAATATCTGTAATATCTGGACAAAATGCTTTAGGTATTGAGCTTCCAAATAAAAATAGAGAAGTTGTATATTTTCGTGAGTTAGTAGAAAATGAATCATTTCAAGCTGATAATTATAAATTACCCCTTGCTCTTGGTAAGAATATTGCAGGTGAAACTGTAATTGCTGATCTTGCTAAAATGCCACATTTATTGGTTGCTGGAACAACTGGGTCAGGTAAATCAGTTGCTGTAAATAGTATGATTTTATCTATTTTATATAAATTATCACCTAAGGAGTGTAAATTTATAATGATTGATCCTAAAATGTTGGAGTTATCTATATATGATGATATACCGCATTTACTTTCGCCTGTTGTTACAGATCCCAAAAAAGCGGTTCAAGTTATGCGTTGGACCGTTCAGGAAATGGAAAATAGATATCGCTTAATGTCTTCTCTTGGGGTTAGAAATATTTCTGGATACAACGAAGCTATTGATAAAGCTATTAAGAAAAACAAGGTTTTAACAAGAACTGTGCAAACAGGCTTCGATTCAGAATCTGGTAAGCCTATTTTTGAAGAAGTTGAGCTTGATATGCAGCCATTGCCATATATTGTGCTTATTGTAGATGAAATGGCTGATTTAATGTTAGTTGCTGGTAAGGAGATAGAGAGTTATATTCAAAGATTAGCTCAAATGGCTAGAGCTGCTGGTATTCATCTTATTATTGCTACACAAAGACCATCAGTAGATGTAATAACTGGAGTTATTAAAGCTAATTTTCCTACAAGAATTAGTTTTCAAGTAACATCTAAAATAGATTCGAGAACAATATTAGGAGAGCAGGGTGCTGAGCAATTATTAGGTATGGGTGATATGTTATATATGTTTGGTGGAAGTAAAATAAATAGAGTGCATGGTAATTTTGTTTCTGATGAGGAAGTTAGATCTATAGTTACTCATTTAAAGAAACAAGCAAGACCAGATTATATTGATGATATGTTCTCTGTTAGTGAAGATGATTCTTCTTCATTTGGTGAAGGAGATAATTCTGGTAAGGATGAATTATATAGTGAAGCAGTTGAAATAATTAAGAGAGATAAAAAAGTTTCCACAAGCTATATTCAACGTCAATTAAGAATTGGTTATAATAGAGCTGCAAATATTATTGAAGAAATGGAAACAAATGGTATAATATCACCAGCCGGTCCAACTGGGAAAAGAGAAATTTTAGTTGAATAATATTATGAGTAAATTTGAAACAGATATAGTAGTAATTGGAGCGGGTCCTGTTGGATTATTTGCAGTTTTTGAGGCTGGCCAATTAAATATGAAATGCCATGTTGTTGATAGTTTAGATTTTATTGGTGGTCAATGCCAAGCTTTATATCCTGAAAAGCCTATTTATGATATTCCTGCTTATCCTTTAATTAAATCTGAAGATTTAATTTTAAAATTAGAAGAACAAATAAAACCGCATAATCCAGTATTTCATTTAGGTAACCAGGTAATTAAAATTTCTGGTGATGTTGGTAATTTTATTGTAATTACCGATAATAATAAGGAAATATGCTGTAAGGCAATTGTAATTGCTGCTGGTTGTGGAGCATTTGGTCCTAATAGGCCTCCACTTGCTGATATTGAAAAATATGAATCTATTGGCTCAGTACGTTATTTAGTAAATCAAATTTCTCGTTTTGAGGATAAAAATGTAGTAATTGCTGGTGGAGGTGATTCTGCTGTTGATTGGGCATTATCACTTGCTCCTGTTGTAAAAAATCTATCATTAATTCATAGAAGAGATAAATTTAGAGCGGCTCCTAATTCTGTAAAGCAGCTTCATGAATTAGTTGATCTTGGGAAAATAGACCTTGTTGTACCTTATCAATTAGATTCATTAAAAGGTGATAATTCGAAATTAACTCATGTTATTGTTAGTGATTTAGATGGTAATAAAAAAGCTATAGAAGCTGATTATTTATTACCTTTTTATGGTTTATCTATGGAGCTTGGTCCTATTGCAGATTGGGGGTTAAATATAGATAAAAAACATATAGCTGTTGAGTCACATTCAATGGAAACAAATTTAAAAGGTATATTTGCTATAGGTGATATTGCCGATTATAAGGGTAAGTTAAAATTAATTTTAACAGGATTTAGTGAAGCGGCATTTGCATGTCATAATATTTATAATTATGTTCATCCTGATGTTCCTTTACATTTTGAATATTCAACAACAAAAGGTGTTGCAGCTTAGATGCTCTTATTATCTGATAGAAAATTAATTGAAATAACTGGTGCTGATGCAAAGAAATTTCTTCAGAGTTTAATTACTAATGATATTAATAAATTAAGTAATGAAAATTCTATCTTTGCATGTTTACTTACTCCACAAGGTAAGTTTTTATTTGATTTTTTTATTTATGAAATTAATAGCAAAATCATAATTGAAATTAACAATAAATTTTTTGAGCAATTTATTAAAAAACTTAATCTATATAAGTTGCATAGTGATGTTGAAATTATTGCTATAGATGGCAATATATTATTTTCTAATAAACCCATTGATTGTGATAATTTTTTTAAAGACCCAAGAACATCTAAAGAATTTTATAGAATAATTGATTTTAATTTAGAGCAATCTGCTGATGATAATTTAGATTTATATCATAAAATTAGAATAGAAAATATGTTAATTGAAGGTGCATATGATCTAATTCAAGAAAAATCATTTATTTTGCATTATGGTTATCATAATCTTAATGCTATTGATTTTGACAAAGGTTGCTATGTAGGACAGGAAGTTACTACAAGAAGTTTTAGAAGAGGGGTTATTAGAAAAAAAATTATTTCTTTTCAATCGGTTCAGGATTTAAATCAAGGCGATGAATATAACCATGATAACAGAAAAGCAATTATAGCTTATTATAATAATAATATAAAAGCTGGTTTATTATTGGTAGATCTACCTAATCTCTAACAATTTTATTTGCTAATATTGTACACTTACAGGTTTTTCTTTTCCTGTTGATATTCCTGCAGATGCATCCAAAACATTACTAAATAATGCTTTAAATTCTAGTGAATGGCCAGCTGTATTTGCACCTTTTAAAGCAGCTTCCTCTGCTCCAATTACAATAGGAGAACTAGCTCTTTTACTTAAATCACCAAGGGTCTTACCAATGTCTTCACTTAATACTCCTTTTGGTATAAAAAGGTCTCCTACACCATGAAGGTTGAATACCTCTAAACTAAATGCTCCTGAAGCATCCTTACCCATATGTATAGCTTGATCAACATCAGCAAAGAGTCCTGAATTTACACCTCCTGCAGCTGTACCTTGTGACGTTGCTGTTTTAGCAGTATGATCTTGTATTGATGTTATTTGTCCGCTATTAATTGTACCTGGTTCTGACATGTTTTTTTAATTTAATTTTAGCATAATTTAGTTTTTTTAGCAATTAATTGCAATTATATTTCAACTATTTATTGTTATTTTCTAAATAATTTTAAATTATGTATAAAAATATCATCATTTCTCTTTTAATTATATTGTTTTCTTTAGATTCTTTTGCATCTTCAGATGATAATGCGAGTTTACTAATAGCTAATTTATCATTAATTATTGAGCCTATTGTTAATTTTTTAGCATTTATATTTTTAGGTGCTCCATATGAAATATTTGGCGAAGTTAAAAAAATAACAATTTTTCAAATGCCAATATTAGTCTTATGGTTAATAGCTGGAGGTATTTTTTTTACATTTAAATTAAATTTTGTAAATATTCGTCTTTTTAAGCATGGATTATTAGTTGCTTGTGGTAAATATAATAGTAAAAATTCTGATGAACCAGGTAAAATAAGCCATGCTGAAGCTTTATTTGCTGCAGTATCAGCAACTGTTGGGTTGGGAAATATAGCAGGTGTTGCTATAGCTGTATCAATTGGTGGACCTGGAGCTGTAATTTGGATGATGCTTGCTGCTTTTTTTGGTATGTCTACAAAATTTGCTGAAGTTACTTTGGGTCAAAAATATAGAAAATTTGATAAGGATGGTCATCTACTTGCAGGTGCATTTTATTATTTAGAGGATGGTTTAGCTGCTAAAGGATATAAAAATTTTGGTTTGTTTTTAGCAAAACTAGCCGCAATTTTTTGTATAACTGGTGCAATTGGTGCTGGTATCATGTTTCAAGCTAATCAATCTGTGGCAATTATTGTTGATAATTTTGCTTTGTCTAATTTATCTAAATTTATATTTGTTATTATTCTTGCTATTATTATTGGTTTTATTTTAATTGGGGGAATAGTAAGGATAGCACATATAGCCGCAAAAATTGTTCCAATAATGGCTGTTAGTTATGTTATTTGCTGTTTGGTTATATTGTTCGTAAATCATAATAATATTTTTCCTGCTATTAATCTTATGTTTAGATCGGCATTTATAGATAATGCAATTTATGGAGGTATAATTGGCGCAATTATACAAGGTGTTAAGAGATCGGCTTTTTCTAATGAGGCTGGAATTGGTTCAGCTGTTATTGCACATGCAGCAGCTAAAACTAAAGAACCTGTTAGAGAAGGTTCTGTTGCTATTTTAGAGCCTTTTATTGATACTATTATTATTTGTTTTATGACAGGTATTGTGATTACAGTTACTGGAGTATATCAAGATAGCTCAATAAAAGACGGAGTTTTAATTACTAAGGAGGCTTTTGCAACTGTTAGCCCGTTATTTGCCTTGTTACTTAGTTTTATAGTGTTTCTTTTTGCTTTTTCTACAATGCTTACATATAGTTATTATGGACAACAAGCATGGAGTTATTTGACAAAAAATACCAATTATAAAATTTGTCATTTAGTTTTTGTGATAGCTATTATTATTGGTGGCTTGTTAAATTTGGGGGTTGTTATTGATTTTGCCGATATTTTATTTTTAATTATGGCTGTGCCTAATTTAATAGGATTATATATTTTATCAGGTGATATTAAATTAATGAAGGATCAATATATTGCTAAATTAAAAAATAATAAATTTTAATTTAATATTATTTAAATTAGCTAATTATACATATGCATTTTTTTGTTTCAGTAGCGTATCTATCACGCCAACTTGATCTAGAAGGTTGAATATTTTTATTCAAAGGAGCATTGATTTTTATTTGATCAAATTTTAAGTTAATTTGATTTATTCTATCTCTAGCAACATTTCTTATATAATCATTTTCATGCTCTGATAGCATTTTTATTGTTTTTAGCATTTCATTATGTAGCTCGTCTGATTTTTCTGCTGCAATCTGTAATGCATTTTTTCCTTCAGAATTTTTTATAGTAAAATCAGCTCCTTTTGTTAGTAGGATTGTGGTTAGATCTAGTTTATCATGATTAAATTCTACAGCTAATAATAATGCAGTCTTATTATTAATGTTTAATGCATTTATATTTGCTCCTTCTCTTAAAGCATTATTTATCATCTCTTTATGATTGGAACTAACGCCTGTAAATAATAAATTATTTATAGCTCCTAAATATGGATGTTCTGATTGCATATATTCTTTTTTTAAAAGTAATTATATAATAAAATTAGAATATATTTAAGTATTTTATTATTATTTAAAATAATTTCTTAATATTTCTAGATAAATCTTATCTAGTTTCTCTATTTCGCTAATATCTATATGTTCGTCAATTTTGTGAGCTGTTTCGTTAATTAAACCAAATTCAATTGTAGGGCAAATATCCTTGATAAATCTGGCATCAGATGTTCCTCCGGTTGTGCTTAATTCAGCTTTATTACCAGTTACATTTTCTATTGATTCTTCTATAATTTTTGTAAAATCTTTATCTTTATTAAAAAATGATTCGCCGCTAATTTTATAATCTAATTCATATTTAGCTATTGTTTTACTAGCAATTTCTTCAATAATTTTTACTATATCTTTGCCTTGATGAATATCATTAAATCTTACATTAATTTTAGCTTTTGCTAATTCAGGTATAATATTTGTTGTTTGGTTACCAACATCTATTGATGTTACTTCAAGATTAGTTGCTTGAAAAAAATCATTACCATTATCAAAAACATAATTATTAACTTCATGTAAAAATTTAATTAAATAATTATTAGGATTATCTGCATTATGAGGGTAAGCAACATGTCCTTGAGTTCCAATTACTGTAATATTAAAATTAATGCTTCCTCTTCTGCCAACTTTGACCATTTCTCCTACATAATTTGGATTTGTTGGTTCGCCAACTATACAATGAGAGATTTTTTCTTTTCTTTTTTTAAATTCCTCAACCATTTTAACTGTGCCATTAACTGCTATAGCTTCTTCATCGCCAGTTATTATAAAGCTTATAGAATCTTTAAAATCTTTTTTTTCTTCAAGAAATGATTTTGTAGCTGCAATAAATGATGTTATAGCAGGTTTCATATCTACTGCTCCTCTTGCATATAATTTATTGTTTTTTATTTCTGCTTTAAAAGGATCTACACTCCATTTATCAATATCACCTGTAGGAACTACATCAGTATGTCCTGCAAAAGCTAGATTTTTATCTGAATTACCATATTTAGCATAAAGATTTTTGATTGTGGCGTGATTATCCTCAGAAAATATCATAATTTCTGTTTTAAATCCTAATTTTTCTAACTCTGTTTGTAGTAACTCTATAGCACCATCATTTTCAGGTGTTATTGATTTTTTTTGTAATAATTTTTGTGCTAATTCAAGGCTATATTTTTTCATTTAATCTCTTAATAAATCGTTAATTGAAGTTTTTGAGCGTGTTTTTGCGTCTACTTTTTTGACAATTACAGCGCAATATAGTGAGGGATCTCCTGCTTTTTTGGGAGGTATATTGCCTGGGACAACAACAGAATAGGCTGGTATTTCTCCATATGATATATTTCCGCTTTCTCTATCTATAATTTTAGTAGATTGCCCTAAATAAACTCCCATTGATATCACGCTTCCTTCTCTTACTATTACACCTTCTGCTACTTCTGATCTGGCTCCTATAAAGCAATTATCTTCAATAATAACAGGATTTGCTTGTAATGGTTCTAATACTCCTCCAATTCCAGCTCCGCCAGATATATGGCAATTTTTACCTATTTGTGCACATGAACCAATAGTTGCCCATGTATCAACCATTGTACCGTCATCTACATATGCTCCCAAATTAACAAAAGAGGGCATTAATACGACATTTTTACCAATATATGATCCATATCTTACTGTTGTGTTAGGTACTGCTCTGAATTGATTTTTAGTAAAATCTTCTTCGGTCCAGCCTTCAAATTTTGATTTTACCTTATCATACCAATAGCTTTGTGCATTTAGAGAAGGGCCTCCAGATATTAATTGCATGTCATTAGTTGCAAAGGATAGTAATATAGCTTTTTTTACCCATTGATTTACATGCCAATTTTCTTGTTTTTTTTCAGCAACTCTTATTTCACCATTATCTATTTTATCTAGAATTTTTGTAATGGTTTTTTGTGCCTCATTTTTATCAAAATTATTATTAATTTTATTTTGCCATAAATTGTTAATAATGCTTTCTATATTGTTCATAGTATGGTATAATCTAATGTGTGAAATTTAAAACTTAGGTAAAATGATTGTAAATTGTGAAAAATGCAATACTAAATTTGAGTTAAGTGATATAGAAGTTACTAAAATTAATGATATGGGAAGAATTCTAAAATGTGGTAATTGTCATCATATGTGGCTTGTGAACTCCTTAGGAGTTACACAATCTCATACTCCAATAGATTATAACTTAATTTCTTCAATTAAAACAACTAAAGAGCCATCTGTTATGCTAGATAATGTCGTAGCAAATGGTATGGTTAAGGATTATTTCAAATTTACTTCAATTTCCTTATTCTTTAAATTAAGTTTTTTTTCTCTTCTTTTTATATTAATGTTTGAGATTTTGATTAAATATAATCAATTTTTTGTAAAAAATAATTTTTCAAAATCGTTTATAAATAGACTTGGTATTAAAAATCTTGATGGATTAATCCTGGAATCTGTTACTATTGATAAATTATCATTAAATAAATCTTCTCCATTAATTTTGACTGGTTATGTAGCCAATAAATCAAATCAGATAAAATATTCACCGGATATTAGGATTATCTTATATGACAACAAGGGTAATATATTAGATAAATATATATATAATTTGCCAAATATTAAAATTTTACCCGGTGAAAAATCGAAGATAGTTAATAGAATTAATAATTTGCCTAATGATACATACCGTATTTTAGTATCTGCAGGTAATTATTTAGAGTTTTTATTTAGCTAGTTTTTTTAGTTAGGTAATGCGGTATAGTTATTATGTGGTAGGTAATATCTTCTTTATTTTGAATAGAAAATGATCCACCAAAAAATTCTATAGAATTTTCTAACTCGCTAGAAAATACAGGTAATAATGTTTTTCCGCTTATCATTATTAATATGTTATTATTAAAATCTTCAATAATTGAAATTGTTATTGATTTGCTTTCAGCAAGTTTATGTTGTTTTAAATATAATATAAGGGATGGTAAAAACTTATCTATATCAATTTTAATGTTTGGAATATTATCCGCTACCTCATAATTTATATCGAAATCATTTATTGCTTCCTTTATTTTATTTATCAATTCATATGCTGTAATTTCTCTATTCAAGTTTTTAACTTCCTCAATAATTTTATTCTTGTCTAATGCATTACTGATTTGTGAGTTAAGCTTTAATGCTGATAAATATATTTTTCCTGCATATTTGCTAATTGATTCATCACGATTTTCTTTTGCTTCATTTTTGATTGTTGCTGATAATTCTATTATATTCTGTAATGGATCTTTTATAGATTTAGGAATTAAATGTGATACGTTTTCACATAGATTTAGCATATCATTTTCAGCTATATTTTGCTGGGTTGCTGATTTTTTTATTTTGTTTTTTATTGTAGTAAGCAATATATCACTATCAATTGGTTTTAGGATATATTCATCTGCTCCTAATTCTATTCCCAATAATTTCTCATCTTTTTGTCCAAATGCAGTTACAAATAAAAATGGGGTTTTTGATAATTCTTCACGATATTCATTGCTTAACTTATCAAGAAATTCGCGTCCATCCATAACTGGCATATTAATGTCACATAATATTATGTCTGGTTTATTTTTAATAAATTCATTATATGCGTTAAGACCATTCTCTGCTTGAATCACTTCATAACCTTCATTTTCTAATATTGTTGTCATATTTTCTCTTAAATCTTTTTCATCTTCAACACATAAAATTTTGTTATTTTTAGTCATTAAAACCTCATAATTTAATTAATGGATATTTAGTATAAAAAGTTGTGCCATGTTGTTCTTTTGATTCTATGGTGAATTCACCATTATGTAATTCTACTAGTTTTTTTACTAGATATAAACCAATGCCAGTTCCAGATATACCTACAGCATTATTTGCTCTAAAAAATTTTGTACATATTTTTTTTAAATCTTCTTCATTTATTCCGATTCCTTTATCAGTTATCGTAATTTCATGATAATTTTTATTTATCTCATATTTTATATTAATATATGCTGGTTCTTTTGAATATTTTATAGAATTTGAGATTAAATTATTATAAATTAAATCTAGAAGATTTATATCTCCATAAATATCAGTTAGTTTATTTTGCTTAGAGAATGTTATTATTGCATTAGGGTTAATGTCTCTGTGCCTCATTATTATATCTTCTAATAACTTATCTAAGCTAAAATATTCAGGATTATAATCTAGTTTTCCTGATTCCAATTTTGATAGATTTAATGTTGAATCCATCATTTTATTTATTCTAATAATTGCTTTTTCAACTTTTTTTATTTGTTCATTAAGAATTTTATTTTTTTCTTTATTAACTGTTTTTAGAACATCCATTGATGACTTTATAATGGCCAGAGGAGTTTTGAACTCATGTGAAACAAGAGAAATAAATTCTGATTGTGTTTGTGTAATTGATTTTTCTTTATGTAATTCCTGACTTAAAATATCTGATTTATCTTTTAGGATAATTGTTTTTTCATAAAGATTATATATATGTCTTGATCTTTCTACTGATAATTTCAGATTTTCTGATAGTTTTTCTAAAGAAAAATTATCATCATCAATAATTTTTGATTTATATAGATCTTTACTAATTTTACGCAAATATATCTAGTGTTTTGATATTAATTTACGGAAGATTCAATAATAAATCAACTAATAATTGAAAATATATTGATATTAACTAGCTAATTAAATTTTTAATTATTTTTCTATTAGAAAAATTTCTACTTTTGTTTCCAGCTTTCTTTTATTAGGTAATATAGATATTGAGTTTTTATAGAAATTATTTTTATTAATACCTAATTCAATAAGTGAATTTCTAATTATTTCTGCTCTTTTATTTCCTATCTTAATATCTGATTTATTTATCTCATCTTGATTTACATAACTTTCAAGAATTATTTTTAGCTTCTCTTTATTATCTATAAGTTTATATCTATTATATATTTTTATGATTTGATTTAATGATTCTTTTTTTAAAACATAATTATAATTATCAAAATATATTGTGAAGAAATTCTTGTTATTTATTTTTTCAGTATAATTTTTTTCTAATGCGATATTTGCTTTTATAGATCTATGGGTTTGCCAAAATTCATCGTGTAATTCTTTTATTTCGTCCTCCTGCCAGTTTTCTTCTAATTCTTCTAGCCAATAGTCATATATTATAAAAATTCTTGCAGTTTGAAGAGGATATTTTTTTTTAATATCATGAATATCAATTAGCTTTATAATTGCATTATAAGCTGATGTGATTTCATTCTTATAAAAATTACTTTCAATAGATCTTTTACCAGGATTATCTGGTATGATATTATTTTTTTTTAATGCATTTAAACCTTTTCTAGCAAAATAGTTACTATCGATCCAATCATAATTATTGGCTTCTTTTTTTGCTAGATTATTATAACCAATAGCAAGAGCATTGTAAAAATTATTTGTTTTTATTTTACTAGTTTTCTGGTCTAGTAAATATTCATGAGTACAAGAACATAATAAAATAAGACTAAATATAAATTTATTCATATAAATATATAAAAATAATACAATATTATAACATTTTTTTTATGATATAACAAGGTTATTTGGTTTTTTTATTATTTAATAAATGTCATTATATAATTTTGCGATAAATCATCAGATATAGACCAGTTATCTCTAAATATGTTATATTTAAGACCTTTTTGCTTTTTTAAATTTACCTTTGCTTTTAACATGTTGTTTATTTCATGTGGCATTAAAAATTTATTAAATTGATGTGTCCCTCTGGGTAGCCAATTAAGTATATATTCTGCTGCAAATTTTGCACATATTAGTGATTTCATTGTTCTATTAATTGTTGCAATAAATAAAATTCCGTCTTTATTGAGGTGAGATGCTAATTTATTTAGAAATTTTTCTGGATTATCAACATGCTCTATTACTTCAAGACATGTAATAACATCAAATTTATTTTTAGTATCTAGTTCTTCTAATGTTGATTTTTTGTAATTTACCTTAGTTTTTGTTTTTAGCTGATGTGTTTTTGCTATTTTAATGTTTTTTTCTATTGGATCAATTGCTGTAACTTTAATTCCTTGTTGAGATAATGGCTCTGATATCAAGCCACCCCCACAGCCAATATCAAGTAGTGTTATTTGTTTTTTTTCTTTTTTGAAAGAGCTATTAATTTGTGAGATAATATATTCTAATCTAATAGGGTTGAATTTGTGTAATGGTTTAAATTTACCGTTAGGGTCCCACCATTCATCTGCCATTTCTTCAAATTTTTTTATTTCATCTTTATTTATGGAATTATTCATTTGATTTTAGAGTTATAATAAATAAGTGGTTCTTGATTGATATCTTTATCTCCGTTAATTACTTCAGCTATTATTATATTGTGGTCACCAATATCAATTACTTTATATTTTTTGGTATTTAATATTGCAAGATTATTTGCTAATAATGGAATATTGTTATTATCATCTTGGTAATCAAGATTTTTAAATCTATCTTCATCTTTCTTTGCAAATCTCCATACTAGATCTTCCTGAGATTTTGATAATATATTAATATTGTAATAGTCAGAATTAATTATTAATTCATTTGTATGTGATTTTTTATCAATGTTAAAACTTACTAATATGGGATCAAGAGATAATGATGAAAAGCTATTAACTGTTATACCAAATGGTTTATTATTATAATTACCTGTTATAACTGTTATTCCCGTTGTAAATTTATTAACTATTTTTTTATATTCTTCTGGATTCATGATAATAGAATTTTCTGTAAGAATATAGATATATTCATAGTTTTCTATATCTATCTAGACATTTTTATAAATTTAAATATTATGATTTCTTTTTTTAATTATGGCTTTAATTGTTCAAAAATTTGGAGGCACTTCAGTTGCTAATATAGAAAGAATTAAGGAAGTAGCTAAAATTGTTGCTAAAGAAAGAAATAAAGGTAATCAGGTTATAGTTATAGTTTCTGCTATGTCTGGTGTTACTGCACAGCTAATTAATTATGTTAACTCTGTTTCAACTTTAACAGATAATAACTCTTTAGCTGAATATGATGCAGTTGTATCCTCAGGTGAATTAATAACATCAGGTTTACTAGCTTTACAATTGCAATCTATTGGTATTTCTGCTAGATCATTTAGTGGTTGGCAGGCTGGAATTATCACTGATGCAAGCCATAGTAAAGCAAGAATAGAAAAAATTAATACGAATTTTTTAACAGATATTTTAAATAATTCATCTGTACCTGTAATATCTGGTTTTCAAGGTGTTAGTTCAGAAAATCGTGTTTCTACTATGGGAAGGGGAGGATCTGACACTTCTGCAGTAGCTATTGCTGCTGCTATAAATGCAGAAAGATGTGATATTTATACAGATGTTACCGGAATTTTTACAGCAGATCCAAGAATTGTTAAAAAAGCAAAAAAATTACATAGAGTCGGTTATGAAGAGATTTTAGAAATGGCTTCTCTTGGAGCGAAAGTATTACAAATTAGAGCAGTTGAAATGGCATATAAACATAATGTGTCAGTTCAGGTATTATCAAGTTTTGAAGATGAGGAAGGAAGTTTATTAGTTAAAGATGAGGAAATAATGGAAAAAAGATTAATTACAGCTGTTGCACATTCTGATGATGATGCAAGAATTACTATATCAAATATCCCTAATGAACCTGGAGTTATTGCAAATATATTAAAACCACTTGCAAATGCTTCTATTAACCTTGATATGATTATTCAAAATATTTCATATGATGGAGAACATGCCAATGTAACTTTTACTCTAAAAGAAATTGATATGGACAGGGCCTTTGCTATCTTAAAAGATGAAAGGAATAAAGGTATTATTAAATTTGAAGATATAAATTTTAATAAGGATGTTGCAAAGCTTTCTGTAATCGGGATGGCTATGAAAGAGCATTCAGGAGTAGCTCAAAAAATGTTTCAAACTCTTGCCGATAATGATATTAATATTTTGGCGATTACAACATCTGAAATAAAAATTTCAGTTTTGATTGATAAAAATCATATGAAAAATGCAATTAATTTACTGCATGATGCTTTTGAAATTGACAAATAAAGCTTTATTTCAGTGCCTTATTTATTTCTGTATTAAATTTCGTAATATTTTTTAATATTTTTTGAATATTATTTTCATCTTTTTTAATTATCTCTAAATAAGCAGATCCAATTACTACATAGTCTGCAATATTTGCGGCTTCTTTTGCTTGATGCGCTTTTTTTATGCCAAAACCAAGGGCTATTTCTTTGTTTGTAATTTTTTTGATTTTGCTAATCTGATTTTTTGCTATTGTAAAATCTGGTTCTTGCGTACCTGTGATTCCAAAAACAGAAATATAATAAATAAACTCATTATTAGCTTGATTTATTTGTTTTAATCTTTTCTCTGATGTTAGGGGTGTCACCAGATTAATTAAAGGAAGTTTAGCATCTAGAAATTCAAGGTAATTAATTTGCTCTTCATATGGTAAATCGACTATTATTAATGAATCAACTTTCGCTTTAATTGCTGCTTGGTTAAATTCTTTAATTCCATATTTATATATAGGATTAAAATAACCCATTAATATTATTTTAATATGAGGATATTCCTTTTTTATTTTTGCTGTTAACTTTAGGCAATCATTAAGATTAATATTATTTTTAAGGGCTTTGTTAGTTGAATATTGTATTATTTTTCCATCTGCTACTGGATCTGAGAAAGGTATTCCAATTTCTAATATATCTGTTCCTGTTTTAATTAGCTCTATTGCTATTTTATGACTTTGTTCCAAATCTGGATATCCAGCAACAATATATGATATTAATTTAGCTTTTTTATTCATATTAAATTAATTTAATTTAATTCTCTCTACTACTGTTAATAGATCCTTGTCACCTCTACCGCACAAATTTACAATAATAGTAGAATTTTTTGTAAATTTATTTTTGTTTTTTATTAACCAACCAATTGCATGAGATGGTTCTAGGGCGGGTATTATTCCTTCAGTTTTTGATAACTCTTGGAATCCCTTTAAGGCATCATTATCTGTGGCATAATGATATTCGGCTCTTTTTATCTCGTGCAGATATGCATGTTCTGGGCCTATGCCTGGATAATCTAATCCTGCTGATATTGAATATGTATCAGAAATCTGGCCATTCTTATCTTGGATATAATATGATTTATTGCCATGTAATATTCCTGCTTTGCCATTATTAATTGAAGCTGCATTATCAGATGATTTTATACCTTTTCCCGCTGCTTCAATGCCTATTAATTTAACATTTTTATTTTTAATAAAAGCGCTAAATAAGCCAATTGCATTTGAGCCGCCTCCAATACAGGCTATAACAGCATCTGGTAATTTCTTAGCCTGTTTTTTTATCTGAGATTTAGCTTCTTTACCTATAATGGATTGCAAGTCTCTTACGATTGTTGGGTAGGGATGAGGACCTGCTGCGGTACCAATAAGGTAATAAGTGTTTTTTACATTTGCAACCCAATCACGCATAGCTTCATTCATTGCTGCTTTTAATGTGCCATTACCAGCTGATACTTCATGAATTCTTGCTCCTAATAATTTCATGCGATATATGTTTGGGCTTTGTCTTTTTATATCTTTGCTACCCATAAATATTTCACATTCTAAACCTAGTTTTGCGCATATTGTAGCAGTTGCTACTCCATGTTGCCCAGCTCCAGTTTCAGCTATAATTCTTGTTTTTCCCATATATTTTGCAATTAATGCTTGGCCAATAGCATTATTTATTTTATGGGAACCAGTATGGTTTAATTCATCTCTTTTTAGATAAAGATTTAGATCTAATTTTTTTGATAGATTTTTAGCAAAATATAATGGAGATGGTCTTCCTATATAATTTCTATGGAGATATTTTATTTCTTTAATAAAATTCCTGTCTTTTTTAAGTTTTTTATAGGATTCTTCTAGCTCTAATATTAAAGGCATTAATGTTTCTGCCACATATCTTCCGCCATAATTGCCGTAATATCCAATTTTTGCTTTATTGTTTTGCATTTATTTTATTAAAATAATCAAGAATTTCTGTTATTTTTTTATTATCTTTTACTCCTTTTTGCAACTCAATTCCTGAGCAGATATCAAATAGGTTAAAATTATTTATGATTTTTTCGATATTATTGATGTTTAGTCCCCCTGAAATAAAAATTTTATTTTTATTATTATAATCTCTTAATAATTCATGATTAAAACCCTTTCCTGAGCCTCCATATTCTGTTGTTTTGCTATCAAATAAAATATATTCTGTACATGGATGATATTTTTCTGCTTGTTTTATATCTGTGATATTTTCAACTTGAATTGCTTTAATTATTTTTAAATTAAATTCTTGTTTTATTTTGGAACAATATTCAATATTTTCATTACCGTGAAGTTGAATTAAATCAGGGTTTAGATTTTTGACTATCTGTTCTATTTCTTTAAATTTTGCATTTACAGTTACAGCAATTTTTTTGCTTTTATTGAAATTTAATTCATTAAAGGCTTTTGCCTGATCTAAGTTTATATATCTTGAGCTTTTTTGATAAAATATAAAGCCAAGAAAATTTGCTGGGTTTGGATGATTTAATATATGCTTAATTGTTTTTATATTATTTATACCACAAAGCTTTAATTGTTTAGCTGCCATTATTTTTATCTTCAATTTCTTTGGTTAGGTTTTTGATGTTCTTGCTTTGTTTATAATTTTTATATTTTAATTTAAAAATATCTGTAAGATTACTTAATAAATTTGTTATTAAACCAAATAAAAAGCATAAAAACATTATTATATAAAGTTTTGCTTCTATAATTGGATAGCTTGGTATCAAAAAAATTTGGACTGTATGATTATTACTAAAACCTATCATTATAAGTATTATTAGTAATATAAAATAAATTGTTTTTTTAATCATAATATTTTTTCTAATTGCTTTATAATAACAGTTTCATTATCTGATTTAATCTCATTTAATTCTGGATCAATATTATTATTTATCCAGGTATTTTGTCTTTTAATATAATGTCTTGTTTCTTGTTTAGCCATATTAATTGCTTCTTTAAGATTTAGTCTACCTTCAAGATAATGATATAATTCTTTGAAACCAATTGTTTTTGCTATTGGATCAGTTAATTTTATGCCATTATTTTTTTGTTTTTCAACCTCTTCTATTGCTCCATCATGAATCATTTTTTCAAATCTTTGCTCTGCAAAATTATATAATTTTTCTTTATCTCTTAGCAGGGTAATTTTAATAAAATCTTCTTTTGAGTAAAATATTTTGTTAGGGATATTATTATATTGGCTAGGTGTTATATTCATGGATTTGAATATATTATAGTTTCTGATGATTCTATTTGTATCATTTTTATGAAGAAGATTAACGGTTTCTTTATCTATGTTTAAGAGTTCATTATATAAATATTCTATTCCATATTTCTTAACAAGAATATTGGTTTCATTTTTTATTGATTCCTGTACATCTTTTATTTCTCTCATACCATTAATTAGGCAATTTTGATACATAGCTGTTCCCCCAATAATTACGGGAATAATATTTTTTTTTCTGCATAGATTAATTATTGATATTGAATCATTAATCCATTTTGCTGCAGAATAATATTTATTTCCCCCTTGAAAATTATACAGAAAATAATCTTCTTGATGTTTTGGTGATGCGCTTAATATTTCTAATCCTTTATATATTTGCAATGCATCACTGTTAATAATTACTATATTTATAAATTTTTCTTTTATTTTTTCTGCAAGTAGGCTTTTACCACTAGCCGTTGCTCCATATATTACAATTATTTTATTGTTTTTTGTTTCTTGCATTTTATTTAATCAATATTTATAAATGCTTATCTATAATTGTCGGAGCATAGCGCAGTCTGGTAGCGCATCTGGTTTGGGACCAGAGGGTCGGGAGTTCGAATCTCTCTGCTCCGACCATTTTTATAATTTAGCTATAATAGATCCGATTGTGTTTCTATTTTTTATTTTTTCATGTGCATTTGGTATATTTGAGAAATCTATAATTTCATATTTTGGATTTAACTTTCCTTCCTTAATAATATCAAAAATATTTTTTGCGCTCATGACTAAATCAATTTTATGGTATTTATATATCGATAGGAATGGCTTGCTAAAAAATAAAGATTTTCCTAATAGCTTCAGAGGCTGCATATTATTTATTAAGCCTGAGCAATCTCCATAATTAACTATTATTCCAAAAAAACCTAATAGATCTATATTTTGTTGATATGCTGCTGCTCCAACTGTATCATATACACAATTTGCTCCATAATTATTTGTGATTTTAATTATTTCTTGTTTTAGATTTGGAGTATCATATGTAAATACATGTTTGCAACCAAGATTTTTAGCAAGATCTGCCTTGTTTTTGCTGCCAGTCAAACCTATGACATTTATATTATATGCGCTTAATAATTGGCATAATATATGACCTATATTTCCAGTTGCGCCATTTATGATAATATTGTCAGTTTTTTTTGGTGTATAACATCTTGTAGCTAAATAATGAGATGTTAGACCAGGCAGAATTACAGCACTTGCTTTTTCTAAGCCTATATTTTCATCTATTGTTATAATGTGATTGGCGTCTATATTTATCTCTTCACTGTAGGAGCCTAAAAAATTTGTTGCATAAACTACTTTTGTTCCTAGTTTTAAGTCCGCTGTTTTTTCTGTGTTGGCAATAATTTCTCCACCGCCTGCAATACCAATTACTCTATCATAATTTTCTAGTGGATATGTGCCGTCTCTGTGGTGAATATCCATATGATTGACTGCTACATAATGGTTTTTAATTCTTACCTCATTCTCTTTGAGATTATCGAGTTTTTGATTGGTTAATTTTAGTGAATTTATATCTCCAGGTGTTTTGACTTTATAGCATTTTACCATTTGTTGATTTTTAAATGAAATTATGTAAAAATAATTATAATATTAAATTTATTTTTAAAGCTAAAAATTCTTATTTTTATGTCCGACATTTCTGATCAACAAATTATAATGGCTTTACCTAAAGGTAGAATACTTCAAGAGTTAATTCCTAAGCTCGAAAAATATAATATTGTTATTTCTTCTGAATTTCTTGATGATGCTAGTAGAAAGTTAATTTTTGAAACTAATCTACCTTATTTAAAGGTTATACAATGCAGAAGTTATGATGCAGCAAGTTTTGTATCCTATGGTTCTGCTGATATCGGAATTTGCGGGCTTGATGTAATTAAGGAATTTTCTTATAGAAATATCTTTCAAATGCTAAATTTAAATATTGCTAAATGTCGATTGAGTATAGCTGGTATTAAAGATAATTATGATATCTCTAAAAAACTAACTATCGCCTCAAAATATCCATCTTTAACTAATAGATATTTTAAGGATAAATCTGTAGATATTAATATTATAAAATTAAATGGCTCTATTGAGGTTGCTGTTAAACTTGGATTATGTGATTATATTGTTGATTTGGTAAGTACAGGCAATACTCTTAAAGAAAATGGCTTAGTTGAAATTGAAAAGATTTTTGATGTTTCTTCTCAGTTAATAGTAAATAAAAATAGTTTAGTTACTAAAAATAAAATAATTGTAGAATTAATAAGTAGATTTACTAATGATTAAAAATATCAAAATTAATAAATTAGAAGATTTAAACTCTTATTCATTATCAAGAGATAAATCAAATATAGAATTAGCAAATTATGTTGCTGATATTATAACTGATGTTAGAAATAATGGTAGTAAGGCATTATTTAAATATACTAAAAAATTTGATAATTTAGAGATAAATGAAAATAATTGTTTTTTTACAAAATCTGATTTTCTAAATTCTTATAACAAGATATCAGATAATTTAAGAGAATCTTTGCATTTTGCCCATGAGAGAATTGTTTCATATAATAAAAAGCAATTACCCAATGATTATACCTATAATGATCAATTTATAACAGAATTAGGTTGGAAGTATTATCCTTTATGTTCAGCTGCAATGTATGTTCCTGGTGGTTTAGCATCATATCCTAGCTCTTTATTAATGACGGCTACGATTGCAAAAATAGCTGGTGTAAAAAATATTGTAACTGTTATGCCATGCCCTAATGGTGAATATAATGATTCTGTTCTTGCAGCCGCTCATATAATTGGAATTGATAAAATATATAAATTTGGTGGTGCACAAATTATTGCTGCTTTGGCTTATGGTAACAATGTTATTCCAAAGGTTGATAAAATTGTTGGTCCTGGAAATGCGTATGTTGCAGAGGCTAAACGTCAGGTTTATGGTAAGGTTGGCATTGATATAATTGCTGGACCTTCGGAAATATTAATTATTGCCGATGAATCTGCTAACCCTGAATATATTGCATATGATTTACTCTCTCAAGCAGAACATGATTCTAATGCAGCTGCATATTTAATAACAGACTCTGAATTATTAGCTAATAATGTGAGAGATAAAATTCAGCAAATTCTTCCTTCGCTATCAAGAAAGGATATTGCAATATCTGCAATTAATAATAACTCATATATATTTATGGTAACTGACCTTAAATCTATCGGAATAGAGATTGCTAATTATATTGCACCTGAACATTTAGAATTAATGACTAAAGATAATGATTTTTTTATTGAAAATATATCTAATGCTGGAGCTATTTTTATTGGAGATTATTCTACTGAGCCAATAGGAGATTATATAGCAGGCCCAAGCCATGTTTTACCTACATCTGGAGCTGGAAGATATTCATCTGGATTATCGGTTTTTGATTTTCTTAAAAAAGCTTCTATAATCAATGTTTCTAAGAATACATATAATGATTTTGCTGTTCATGCAGTAAATATTGCAGAATCTGAGGGCCTTGATTGTCATGCTAGGGCTTGCTTAGCAAGAATTAAATCTGATAAATAATAATATAATGAATGGTTTTTTATTAGTTGATAAGCAAACTAATTGCACATCATTTGATGTTGTTGCTAAAGTAAGAAATTTAACTAAAGTTAAAACTGGTCACTTAGGAACTCTTGATCCAAAAGCTTCTGGTGTTTTGGTTCTAGCTTTAGGCAAAGCTACTAGGTTAATTGAGTATTTATCCAATGATTATAAATCATATATATTTGATATTAAATGGGGGAAATCAACAGATAGTCATGATGCTGATGGTAATGTAACATATGAAAATGGTAAAATACCTGACTTACAAATATTAAATAATTTAATTAAGAATTATAAAGGTAGTATAATTCAATATCCTCCTAAATATTCTGCATTAAAAATTAATGGCAAAAGAGCGTATAACTTAGCTAGAAATAATATTGAGTTTGAGTTAAAAGCTAGAAGAATGCATGTATATGATATTACCATTTTGCTTCATGATAAAAATTTTACTAGATTCAAAATTAAGGTAAGCAAAGGTTTTTATGTTAGATCACTTGCTAGAGATATAGTTGCTGATCTTAAATTAGCAGGTCATGTTAGTTACATAAGAAGAACTGATGTTGGTAATTTTGAAAATTTTACTCTTTTAAATAGTGATAAAATCTTTGAATCTAAAGATTCAAAGCTCCTATCAAAATATTTTCATCATATTAATGATATTTATCTAAAAAATAATTTCTATCTTGCAGAAAAATATAGAAAAATTATTACAAATGGTTGTGCTATTAATATAAATAATTTGCCTTTTAGAGAAGAAGGTATTATAAGCCTAAGACTTGGAAAACAGCTTGCTGCTATATCAATATATAGCAATAACAGGTTAACTATAAAAAAAATGTTTATTTAAATTTATGTCAATAGGAAAAGCTTTAAAACAAGAAGTAATTAAAAAATTTGCTAAGAGCAAGGATGATACTGGATCAGCAGAAGTCCAATGTGCGATATTAACAAATAGAATTAGCGCATTAACTGAGCACTTAAAAACTCATAAGAAAGATTATCACTCAAGAAGAGGTTTGTTGATACTTATAGGTCAGAGAAAGAGGCTTCTTGCTTATCTTCGTAATAAAAGTAATGAAAGATATGCATCATTAATTAAGAAATTAGGAATAAGAAAATAATATATGTTCAAAATAGTAAAAAAAGAGTTAGATTGGGGTGGTAGAAAATTAACATTAGAAACGGGGAGATTTGCTAGGCAAGCTAATGCATCAGTTCTAGTAACATATGGTGAAACTTCTGTTTTATGTTGCGTAACCGCAGAAAGAAATCCAAAAGAAGGGATCGACTTCTTTCCCTTGACCGTTAATTATATCGAAAAAACATATTCTGCTGGTAAAATACCAGGTGGATTCTTTAAAAGAGAAGGTAAACTCTCTGAGAAAGAGACTCTTACATCAAGGCTTATAGATAGACCATTAAGACCTATGTTTGATGAAAATTATAAGAATGAAACTCAAATTGTATGTACTGTTCTATCATATGATAAGGAAAATGATGCAGATATACCAGCTTTAATTGGTGCTAGTGCAGCACTATCAATATCTGAGATACCTTTCAATGATCCTATAGGTGCAGCTAAAATAGCATTTATTAACGATGAATTTATATTAAATCCTACATTTGATGAATTAACAGAATCTCAATTAGATCTAACTGTTGCTGCAACTGATGACTCAATATTAATGGTTGAATCTGAGGCGGATAATTTACCATCAGATGTAATGCTAGAAGCCTTGAGTTTTTCTCAGGATTCAATTAAGCCAGTTGTAAAATTAATCAATGAATTAGTTGCAGATGTCGGTTTAAATAAATGGGTTTTTGAATCTAGTCATGATGATAAATTATTTTCTACAATTTATAGCAAATATAAAGAAAGCTTCCAAAAGGCTTTTTCAGTAAAAGATAAACTTGCTCGTAAAGACGAGGTTTCCCAAGTTTCTTCTAAAATCATAGATGAATATGTAAATGAAGAAAATGAATTAGAAATATCTTCTTATATTAAAAAAATAGAGAAGGATATTGTAAGAGACATGGTTTTTAATGATAAAAGAATAGATGGTAGAAAATTAGATGAAGTTAGACAAATAGATTGCCAAATTGATTTGTTTTCTAGAGTTCATGGTTCTGCATTATTTACAAGAGGTGAAACTCAATCACTAGCTGTTGTAACTCTTGGTTCTGAAGATGATGAACAGCTTATTGATAGCCTTGAAGGCTCTAGTAAGGAAAGATTTATGCTTCATTATAATTTTCCTCCATTTTCAGTTGGTGAAGTTGGAATGTTAAGAGCCCCAGGCAGAAGAGAAATAGGGCATGGTAAGCTGGCTAAAAAATCTTTAAATGCTGTTTTACCAAGCTTTGAAGAATTTCCTTATTCTATAAGACTAGTTTCAGAAATCTTTGAATCTAATGGTTCTTCGTCAATGGCAAGTGTTTGTGCTGGATCTATGTCACTTATGGCATCTGGTGTACCTATCAAGGATTCTGTTTCAGGAATTGCTATGGGTCTTGTTAAAGATGGTGATAAATATAAAATTTTATCTGATATTATGGGTGATGAAGATCATCTAGGTGATATGGATTTTAAAGTTGCAGGCACTAAAACTGGTATAACTGCCCTTCAAATGGATATTAAGATCAAAGGAATAACATTTGAGATATTCTCTAATGCTATAAAGCAAGCTGAGGATGGTAGGCTTCATATTTTATCTGAAATGAGTAAAGCTATATCAGAACCTTCTAAAACTCTTGGTCAATATGTTCCGATTATGGAAGTGATTAAAATTAAAGAGGATAAAATTAGAGATGTTATAGGTCAAGGAGGTAAGGTAATTAGAAAAATATGTGAGGATAGTAATTGCAAAATATCAATTGAAGATAGTGGTGAAGTAAAAATTTGTGCTCCTGATCAAGATTCATTTATTAAGGCAGAAGAAATAATAAAATCTATTGTTGCAGAACCTGAAATTGGAAAATCATATGATGGAACTGTACAAAAAATAACTGATTATGGTGCATTTGTCGGATTTCTTAATAATGCATCAGGCTTAATACATATTAGTGAATTTTCTGAAAATAGGATAAATAACTTAGAGAAATTTATTTCTGTAGGAGATCCAATAAACTTCAAAATTATTGGTAAAGAAAGAGATAAGCTAAGATTAAGCTATAAAACTGTTAATGGTAATATTGATGGTGATTTAGAAGATAATGATTCTCTAAATAATGAGAGTTCTGAAAAAAAATCACATAATAAAGATAAGAGAAAAAAAGGAGGTGACAGAAATTCCTCAAATAAAGATAAAAAAACTGATAATTCTAAGGAGAAATCTGAGAAAAAAAAGAAAAAAGGCTTTTTTTGGTAATTAGATGAAGAAAACATCACTTTATCAGCTTCATATAGATAATAATGCTAAGTTAGTTCCTTTTGCTGGCTATTATATGCCCCTTCAATATAAGGATGGTATAATTAAAGAACATTTATGGGTTAGATCTAATTGTGGTTTATTTGATGTTTCTCATATGGGTCAATTTCTTGTTAGCGGTTCTCGTGTTTCGGAATTATTTTCATATTTAACACCAACTAATTTTAAGAATGTTAGTAATTTATCTTGCAAATACACTGTATTAACTGATGATAATTCATGTGTTATAGATGATGTAATTATTTCTAAAATATCTTCAGATCTTTTTTATATAGTTGTAAATGCTTCTAGAAAAGAGATTGACTTAGAATGGATTAGTAAATTTGCTAGTGATTATGATTGCGCTATTCAGTCATTAACTAATCATTCATTAATAGCAATTCAGGGTGTTAATTCTTCTAATATATTATCTAATATTTTAAATATTGATCTATCAAGCTTAAAATATATGTCACTTGGTTATTTTGATTATAAAAATATTAAATTATTAATTTCTAGAACTGGATATACAGGTGAGGATGGATTTGAAATTTCAATTCCCAATGATCATGTTTTAGAATTATGCAAATTATTATTAAGTAATGTTAATGTTAAGTTAATAGGTCTTGGCGCAAGAGACAGTTTAAGACTTGAAATGGGATACCCATTATATGGTAATGAGTTAAGTCAAGATATTAATTTAGCAGAATCGTCATTATCATGGATAATATCAAAAAATAATAATTTTCTTGGTTCTGATAATTTCATAACAAATGTAAAGAAAAAGAGAGTATCCTTTAAATTAATTGATAAGGGTATAGCCAGGGATAATATGCCTATCTTTAATATGGATAAAAATAAAATTGGTTATGTTACAAGTGCAGGTTATTCTCCATCATTGTTATGTTCTATTGGACAGGCCTATATAGAAAATGAGTATTGTACTATAGATAATGAGATATTTATTAAAGTTAGGGATAGTTTTAAAAAAGCTATTATCACTAAATTAGCTTTATTTAATCCAAAGTTAAAAAAAGCTTCCTAGTTTTAAAAAACTATATATAAGGATTAATTATTTTTATTTATATTAGATTATGACAGAAAAAAACAATATACCTGATAATTATAGATTTACTAAAGATCATGAGTGGGTAATAAGAGATGCTCAAAATGATAATATCGTTATTATTGGAATAAGTGATCATGCTCAATCTTCTATGGGTGATATTGTCCATGTAGAATTGCCAGATGAAGGTGAAAAATTTGAAGTTGGTGATGAAGTTGCCGTTGTTGAGTCTGCAAAATCTGCAAGTGAGGTTTATGCACCAGTCACTGGTAACATCATCGAAGTAAATGATCATCTTGATTCTCATCCTGAAGCTATTAATGAGGATCCATATAATGAAGGTTGGTTATTTAAAATTGAACTTGATGACCCAGACCAATTAGATGATTTATTAAGTTCAGATGGTTATAATTCTTATTTGGAAGATGAATAATATATTGTAAATTAAATGCGATACCTAGCTCATAGTAACAGAGATAGAAAAGAAATGCTTAAATCAATTGGCGTAGAATCAATTGATGATTTATATAGCGATGTTCCTAATAATATTAACTCTAGTTTTTCATTACCTGATGGTCTAGTTGAGCATAAGGTATTTGATTTTTTTAAGTCATTATCTGATAAAAATATTTCTGCATCTGACACAGATTTCTTTCTTGGTGGAGGTTGCTATAGGCATCATATTCCTGCATCTGTTGATCATATTATTCAAAGAGCAGAATTCTTAACATCTTACACACCTTATCAGCCTGAAATTTCACAAGGTACTTTGACATGTATTTTTGAATATCAAAGCTTAATTTGCGAATTAACAGGAATGGATGTTTCAAATGCTTCATTATATGATGGCGCAACTTCTTTAGTTGAAGCTGTTTTAATGTCTAAACGAATTAAAAAGAAGGATAGAGTTTTTATAGCAAATAAAATTAATCCTGATTACCAAAATGTTTTAGAGTCATATATTGGTAAAGTAAATATTTCAGTAGATAAAGATGATATTGATAATATATCAGCGATTATTTTACAGACCCCTGATTTTTATGGTTCACCTGCTATTATTGATGAATATAAGAAAATTTGTTCTGAAATTGGAGCTTTATTAATTATTGTAAACACAGAGATATTAGCATTTGGCTTAATAAAACCTCCAAAGGAAGCTGATATAGTTGTTGGAGATGCTCAATCTTTAGGTGTAGGAATGAATTTTGGTGGTCCACATCTAGGTTATTTTGCATGTAAAAAACAATATCTTAGGCAGATTCCTGGTAGAATATGTGGGTTAACTAAGGATAAGGATGGTAAGGATGGTTTTGTACTTACTTTAAATGCTAGGGAACAGCATATTAGAAGGGCAAAAGCAACTTCTAATATATGCTCAAATCAAGGATTGAATATGGTTGCATTTACAATTCATTTAGCTCTCTTAGGAAAGTCTGGTTTTACTAAACTTGCAAAGCTAAATCACTATAGAGCTCAATTATTATTTAGGAAATTATCATCCATTAAAAATATAAGAGTAATTAATAAATCATTCTTTAATGAATTTGTTATAGAATTACCATGTAAAGCAAGTGTTTTTTTAGATAAAATGCTAGAAGTAAATATTATGGCAGGTATAGAAGTTTCGGATAATAAGGTTCTAGTTACTGTTACAGAATTAAATAATATTCATTCAATTGATAATT
>CBFHSE010000016.1:0-19436 GCA_965658435.1 Rickettsiales bacterium
CATTTTGAGTTGCTTCATATAAGACGCTTACTTCTTCTATGAGTTTTCCGTCACTATCATATTTAATATAACCTTTATCATTTTGAAAATCATATCCAGCATTCTTTTAAGCTTCTATAATTTCAGTTTCGCCATTTTGAGTTGCTTCATATAAGACGCTTACTTCTTCTATGAGTTTTCCGTCTTTATCATAACTTTTAGCACCTGAGTCTTGATTTAGATCATATTCAGCATTTTTTAAAGCCTCTATGGTTTCAGTATTACCATTTTGTGCAGTTGTAAATAAGACGCTCTCTTCTTCTATTGGTTTTTCGTTTTTATCATATTTAATATAGCCTGTATCTTTTGTTAGATCATATCCAGCATCTTTTAAAGCCTTTATGGTTGCAGTATTGCCAGCTTTTGCAGCTGCTATATATAAAGCAGAATATGTAGTATAAGAACCATCTTCATTATATCTTTTATAACATTTATCTTTTGTTACATCATATTCAGCATCTATTAAAGCCTTTATGGTTGCAGTATTACCATTTTCTGCAGCTGCAAATAAGACGCTTTTTTCTTCTATTGGTTTTTCGTTTTTATCATATTTAATATAACCTTTATCTTCTTTAAGATTATATCCAGCATCTATTAAAGTCTTTATGGTTGCAGTATTACCATTTTCTGCAGCTATAAATAAGACGCTTATTTTTGATATAGGTTCTTCGTCTTCATTATATCTATTACCTTTATCTTCTTTAAGATTATATCCAGCATCTATTAAAGCCTTTATAAATTCATTATGTCCCTTTTTCTCTGCCATAAATAAGACGCTTTTTTCTTCTATTGGTTTTTCGTTTTTATCATATTTAATATAACCTTTATCTTCTTTAAGATTATATCCAGCTTCTTTTAAAGCCTCTATGGTTGCAGTTTGTCCATTTTGAGCTGCTATATATAAAGCAGAAGATGTAGTACAAGAACCATCTTCATTATATCTTTTATAACCTGTATCTGTTGTTAGATTATATCCAGCTTTTTTTAAAGCCTCTATGGTTGCAGTTTGTCCATTTTGAGCTGCTATATTTAAAGCAGAAGATGTAGTACAAGAACCATCTTTATTATATATTTTATAACCTCTATCATTTTGAAAATCATATCCATGCTCTTTCAAAATATTTATAGCATTAAAAAAATTATATTGAGCTAATAAATATAGTAGAGATTCTCCATTTGATGCAGCAAAAAACCCTTTAAAATTCAGGCCTCTATTTTCTTGTAAAAATTGTCTAGTATTTTCTTCATTTTTGATGATTTGGTAAAGTGTTTTATATTTTTGAAACTCAGTATAATCCGCTGGTAAACCTAGTTGTTGAAGTATATCTATACCCATTTTTTTTCTATTATGAGGGAAGACTGGATATTTGTTAGGATCATTTGGTGTATTCCATTTATCTTGAATGAATGTAAGTGAGTTTCTTTGAAGATTTTCTTTGATATACCATGTATTTCCTTCATAAATAGCATCTTTTTTTGTTGGGTTTGTATCAGCTTTATCTATAGAGATGCATGTTGAAACAGCGCCACTTTTTATATTGCCATTTTCATCTCTTTCTGCTGTTTCTGTAACTATATAATATTCAGTTTGATCTATAACATCTGTGAATTTTAAATTCTCTTCGAAAAGATACCATTCGCCATTTACATAAATAGCTTCTTTTTTTGTTGGGTTTGGTTGTTCTTTTTCACTTGATAATATGCAAGTCGTAATAGTGCCGTTTTCTATTTTTGCATCTTTATCTTGAGATGTAATTACGTAAGTATTTTGATCTGATCCTGTAAATAAGATTCCAGTTCTCATATTTTCCTTTTTTATTTTTGAATATTATACTATAAATTTAGGTGGTTAGCAAGCGAATAACTGATCTTAATTTAGTTGTTATGATCTAGCTGATGTTTTTGTAAGAGAATATTCATTAGCTGTATTACTGTTTAATTTTAAAAAGCTCTTATAAAGTTTTTATATCATTTTTTATGTGCTGGAGCTTTGTTTAAAATAATATTTATGACGTAATCAAGGTCAAAAAATGCGTGGTCGCCATTTGTTAATTCGATGAAATATTTCTCATTTGCTTTAACATTATTAAAAAGATTTTTTCCCCTTTTATAAGGTATTATTTTATCATCTTTTTTATGAAAACTATAAAATATAGTATCTAATTTTTTTTGACTTAATTTTAAATTATTGAAGTTATTATCTTCTAATTCACAGATTAAACCTAATAATTTCAGGGTATCTTTACAGAGGTTTCTTACGCTATCAAAGCCAGCAATAATTGAGATGGTCTTAATTTTTGGAGCATATTTATGAGCTAAATAAAATGCAGCTTGACTACCAAGTGAGTGACCTATTACATGAATATTGATATTTGTTCCGAATATTTTTTCAATTTCTGCTAAGATGGATGAAGATGTTTCGTAAATATTTTGTACATTAGGTTTACCAGATGAACCTTGGTAGCCAGGATAAGAAGGTGATATGAAAGATATGTTATGATCTTTGAAATAATCCAAAATATATTGTAATCTTCCCATGTTACCATGCATATATAAAATGAGATCTTTGCTGTTTTTGTTGCTGTAAATTACATTAATGGTTTCTTGTGTTTTTATTTGATAGGAAAATTCTTTAAATTGCTCTCTATTAATATTGAAATGTAATTTATAAGGAAAAGTTATATTATAAATAATTGCTTTAAATGCTATTATTGCAATAAAAAAAAATAAAGTTATGCCAATGATAATTTTTGATATTCTATGATTATTTTTTAGCATAATTAGCGATATTTTTAGTGAATTTTATATATTAATAATTTTAATTAGTTATCTTAATTTTATATTTTAATTTTTTTATTTATGAAGATTTTTTCTCCTTTACTAAAACCAAGTGCAAGAAGTTCTAAATGGCTTTTGTTCTTGCTGGTTTTCTTAATAATTTTCTTCGAAAGAACCGGATATTTATCTAATTATATAAATTATCTTTCATCAGAAAAAATGACCTTAAAACTAGGTGAGAAGTCTTTTTCTGTTTATAAGCTTGTTAAATCAGTTATTTTTATTATTTCTTTATTTTGGGTTGTAAGCATATTTTCTGATTTTGGAGAGAAGCAAATTAGAAAATTGATGAGGGGACAGAAATTCTCAAGTAAATCTTTAGTAGTTACGGCTTTTCAGTCTTTTTTATATATAATTGCGATTTTAATAACTTTAGAAATAATTGGATTAGATATTACAACTTTGGCAGTTTTTAGTGGTGCTTTAGGTATTGGGTTAGGATTTGGTTTGCAAAAAGTTGCTTCAAATTTTATTAGTGGTTTAATTTTATTATTTGAAAAATCTGTTGAAGTTGGCGATTTAATTGAATTAAATGATGGAATTAGTGGTTTTGTTCGCCATACAGGTGCGAGATATACTTTAGTTGAAACATTTGAATGTAGAGAGGTAATGATTCCAAATGAAGATTTTATTACTAATAGAGTAACTAATTGGACATTTACAAATGAAAAAGGTCGTATTTATATCTCTGTAGGAGTTTCTTATGATTCGGATCTTGAAAAGGTTAAGCAGTTAATTTTAGAAGCAGCAAAAGAACATGATAATTGTAGCAAAGAAACTGAGCCTGAATGTTATTTAACAGAATTTGCAGATAGTTCAGTAAATTTTGATTTATATTTTTGGATAGATGACATTGTTTCAGGGCGTAAGAGATCTAAAAGTGATGTGTTATTTGCAATATGGCATAAATTTAAAAAACATAATATTGAAATTCCTTTTCCGCAAAGAGATGTTCATATTAAAAATAAGGTGAATTAGTATGACAGTTAGTTCTCATATATTATTTTCATATAAATTAAATAAAAAAGGAGAATTTGAAATAATTGATCCTGAAAAAATATCAAAGGAGTTACAGGATAAGAATTTAGCTTGGGTTCATCTTGATGCTAATAATGCAGTAACAAGAAAATGGCTTGAAAATGAGATTGATTATTTAGATGAGTTTGTGTTAGATGCTTTGTTTGCTTCTGGAACAAGGCCAAGAGTGTTAGAGGTTGGTGAGGGAGTGCTTGTAAATTTAAGGGGAGTAAATTTAAATGCTGATGCCGATCCTGAAGATATGGTATCAATAAGAATGTGGATTGATAAAAGCAGGATCATTACAATAGAAAGGCGTAAGGTTAGAGCTGTTAGAGATATATCACTAAGAATTCAAAATAATAAATCTCCTAAAAATTCTGGTGATTTCTTATGTTTGTTGCTTAACCGTTTATTTGTTCCAATTGAAGAATTTTTGATAAATCTAGACGAACAAATTGATGATTTGGAAGCAGAAATTATTGATAATCCAGACCAGAAATTACGTGAAAAAATTATTAATATTAGAAGAAAAGCAATTATTTTTAGAAGATATATGGCTCCACAAAAGGAGGCGATAAATTCTTTGAAAAATGGCAATCTTAAATGGCTAAATATAAATCATAAAAGATCTTTGCAAGAAAATTATGATAATATTATTAGATATATTGAAGATTTAGATGTGATAAGAGAAAGATCACATATTATAAAAGATGAATTAGCTAATATTTTTACCGATCGTTTGAATAAGAATACCTATATATTATCTGTAATTGCAGCTATTTTTTTACCTTTGGGGTTTTTAACGGGGTTACTTGGAGTTAATATTGCAGGAATTCCTGGTGCTGAATATGAGTTTTCATTTAATATATTTATAATAATAATTATAGCTATAGTCATAGCTCAGATTTATTTTTTTAAAAAATTTAAGTGGTTTTAATTTTAGTTCTTGTTTAGACATAATTTTTAGTGTATAATCAGCTAAAATTTAGGTGGAAAATATGAGAACTTGCTCAATAGAAGGGGAGAGCAGTTTGATAATATCTGCCAGTAAAAGAAAAATTTGGCAATTAAATAATTTGTTAAAAACATCAATAATTTAATTAATCATATTAAGCTATATTTTAATGAAAAATATGGCAGGATTAATAATGTTTATTAAATATCTTTCTTAATAAATTATTGAGCAATTCTATATAAAATCTAATTTTTAAATGTTAATTTAATAATTGGTATATTTATGATTACAGACTCATTAAAGACAAGATATGATGTATGGAAAGAATTAGAAGATAATAATCCACAACAAAAAAGATTAACGTTAAATCATATTATGCCGATTATTGCGTTATGTTCTTTATTGATAGCAGTTATGGAGGTAAAGGAAGATCCTGCTAAAGCTTCTTCTCGTGATGAGAATGATGGTAGTGGCGTCATTGAGACATTAAGAGAGATTATGAATGATTTTGAAGAATATCTTCAAACAATTTTTCCGCGTTTTGATTCTAAATTAGGTAATAGTGATTTTTCTGCAACAGACTATCAAAAAATAGATCAATATAATCAAAGGGATGGTGAAAAAAGCCTCAAAGATCTTCAAGAAATGTTAGCTATTTTAGATGGTAAATCAGATAAATATGAGCATGCACATGTTAGAGTTGTTATGAATTTTGGGGATCTTTTAAGAGGTGCTAATAACAAAGAGCAAATAAAAGTTTTTTTAGAATCTTTGAATATTGAAAATTTTACAAATGAACACTTATTAGGGTTATTAAAACAGTTGCAGGGTAATGTTTTTAAAAAATCTGATGATCTTGAAAAACATGCATTGTTGAATCAATGGTCAAGCTGGGTAGATATGATAATGAAAGTTTCAAGATCTAATGAAACTTTAGAGGAGTTTAAGGCTTTTTTAATGAAAAAACATAATTGTGATTATCAATATAAGGAAATGCAACAAAGACCGGATGAATTAGAGTTTTTAGCTGCTAAACAAAAACTTCTAAATTCTAGAGAAAAACCTGAGAGTGAAATTTGGGTAGGTTTTGAGATTGAGTTTAATGTTAAGGGTTCAGAATCAAATGATAGGGTAAAAAAAGCCTTGGCAGATGTTCGAGCAAGAGCAGCAAAACAACAACAGTATGTAGGTCAAGCAAACCTGATATATTGTCAAGATGTGGTATCTTTAATTAAGGCAGAAGATAGTAGTGATGAGCCCGAGAAATCACATGCCAAACAATTAGCCTTATATGAAATAAAAAGAGATTTAGTTAATTATTTATATGACAAATATAATAAGAGGGTTGATAGTTCAGTGAGTGTTTGTTTCAAAGATAAACTTGATTTTTGTCATGGACATGAAGGAAGTGAAGATTTGTTAGGTTTGGTGAAGAAGTTGTCAAATAGTGAGTTACTATTTTATAAATTATTAATTCTTGATCCTAAATATAATATTGAAATTCCTGGTGTTACATTAGAAAATAACAATGTTAGGCATAGATTAAATGCTCAAAGAGAAAAAATTATAGGATTAATTCGTGAAGGAAGATTTTATGAAAACTTATTAGATATGATTGAAGCAAATGAGATTGCTTATGGTCCTTTTCCGATTGGGGAGGCGATTCAGGCAAATAAGGATATTGTTAAGTGGATTGAACATAATGCTAGTCAAATTGGGGTGGAAATATCACCCCCAAATGTTCAAATAAATTTATCTTTTAAATGTAAAAAAGAAGATATTTTGTTGCCTAAAGCGGAAGAGGGTCAATTAAAAATCAGCCCATTAGCTGTAAAAATTTTAAAAAAAATTCAAGAAATTTTATCAGTTCATCCTCACATTTTAAGGTCTAGTAACGAGGTAACATGTCTTTTTGATAGAATGAAAAATATTAAAAATATTTATGGTGACACAATAGTGAAAGCTTATCAGGATTTAGATATGAGCGAAAAGAAAAAAGATGCTTTTAGTAAACATAGAAAGATGGCTGCTAAGGACTGTACTCTACGTTTATATGCTGTTGATGGAAATACAGGAGTGCTGGAAATACGTCTTATTGGAGATAATCCTCATTTTGCCTCAGTTTCTGGGGCTTCAAAAACTTATGATTCTGATGCAAAACAAATAGTTCCACCCATAATAGCTCAAATTCAATTAGAGTTAGATAAGATAATGAATGATTATAAAGATGAAGCTCAATCAGAACCTGGTCTGTCAAATGAAATGCTAAAAAAAACTGTAACGATTCAAACAGATGGTAATATTGCTGGTTTAACTCCTGAAGTTGTTCTACCAAAAAAAGATGCAGAATGTAAAAAAGAAGCTTTGCTTAAACATCTTGGTCTGCAAATAAGAGATGACTCTGATCGCGGTTTTAAAAAAAAATCTTGGCAAAATGCTTTATATCAAGATGGCATGCTGCCATTTGAGATTGCTACAGAAAGAGAGCGTGCAGGGGGTTTTTGTATATAGATTGCAATTCCTTAGATTTATTTTTTGTTTGAATATTTTTGATAATTATCTCTGAAATTTTACATATCATTAAAAATATGATATAATATGATATGTTATCTTATTAAGAGGAAATTATGAGAGATGAATTAAGTGAAATTTTAGGAGTTAAGAAAGATCTTCTTGATCAACACGATGATATTACAATAGCAAAATTATATTGTTTAAAATATGTTGCAGATCCAAATTCTTATTCATTTGTTTTAAACAGAATAAATAAAAAAGATCTAACTGTAACTGTGGGCTCTCAAAAACTGAATATAAATGAATATCTAGATACACAAATATATAATGACAATTATTTGGCAAAAGAAAATATAACTAGACGTTTTAATGATCCAAATCGTGAAGATTATTTAGATAATGCATCAAACACATCACTTGATTCTGCTCTTCAAACTATTAGAAATACACAACAACATATTGCTGAAAAAATTCAAACAACATTAATATATATCAATGATTTAAAAAAAAATAAAATTCTTGATGAGATTTTAAAATATAACCATTTGGATTATTCAGGTAATCTAGGTGATATTGATGGAAAGATTATAAGAATGAAAGAGGCTAATAATGTTAGCGTTGAGAAAGAATACTATAACGCTTTATTAGTTTTGGGTCTAGATTTGTCTGAATGGTTAAAAGAAAAATTTACTATGGTACGATCGAGAACTCAAAGCCCTACTAAAGTTGGAGCAGATCCTACTATATTAGCTGCTCCTAGACAGGGCTCTATGTTAGGAAGCGGAAGTGTTGCTGGAGCTGGTGGTGCTGCTGAAGAAGCGCAAATAAAATCTGATTCTATTGAGGCAATTAAACGAATAGCAGCTTGTATTGGAGTTCAAATTGAAGGCAATGAAGGAGGATTGCTTGAGAAATTTGTGGGCAAAATCTTAGAAGGAGAAAGATATGTAATTAAGGATGGTAGTCAAGAAGATTATGATGAAGCTTTAGGTGTTTTACTTAATGATGAAAATTATCAATGGGTTGTAGATTTGTTAGGTCAATATGTTCACTCCGAAGCTGCTGCTGCTTTTGAAGCTACAGGTCCTGTAACTAGTAGTAGAGCACCTGTATTTGGGGAGAAACCAGCATCACCTTCGCCAGAGCCTAAAAGTCCTTCTACAGATGAAATAAAAGGGAAAATAGAAGCTTATAAAAATGCATTATCGGAAGAAAGTGGTATGGGGGGTGAAAATTTTAGGGGTGAATTAAGTCGATTCTTAAATGAAGCTAAGATTAATATAGATCAAGATCCACAACTATTTGAAAGACTAAATTTGTTTTTTCAATCTGTTGATAAGATTGGAGGAGTTGTAGTTCTAGTTTCTGCTACTCAGTCAAAAAACATTAATAGTGAACATGTACTAGAAAAAGGTGTTGAGAAAGTAAATTTAAGCGTTGATTGTATAGAATCCAGATTAATGCGTACAGTTGAAGCTGATACAAAATCATTTAATTATGTAATTGGCGCTAGAAATATAAATTTGCAGACACAAGTTGAAGGGAATTTTGTTTTAGTAGATTTTGATAACAAACCAGATAATGAGAGCTATGCACCTTACGCTGTTCCAGATGATGATAATTTTTTAAGAGATGATACGCAAAAAAACTTATATAAGTTAAATTTGTTAGATGGTATTAGTAAAATGGCAAACGCTATAACAGGAGGTGCAACAGATATCAGAGTTACTTGTGTTGAAGGAAAAGGTAGGTCTGTTACCTTGGCTTTGCTATTTGCTAAGATATGTAATGGAGATTTTAGTCTTAATGAAACAAGGGATAAGGATTTGATTGAGAAATTGGCTAGAGATAGAAATTCAGATTATAATTATGTTACAACTGGATCGGATAAATGTAATGATTATCAAAATTCTGCTAAATTTCAAATGCTTACAGAAGTTTTAGGAGAATTTCAGGAAAGGTTAAAAACAAGAGATGCTGATTCTATGTTTTTTGAAAAAGTTAAACAAGCTGCTGATTCCATCAGAAGAGCTATAGTAATTGAGCGTAAGATTGAAAATAAATATAGAAATCAACTTAGTCCTGTGGGAATAGGGGTTTAACTATAAAAATTATTTATTTATTTTTGTAAAAATTAATCCTGCTAAATAACCATTTAAAATTATTTTAAGTGCTAGCAAAATAATTGTTCCTAATTGTAATTTTAAAGAAAATAAAATTTGAATTTGGCTTAAAATTACTAAGCAGCTAATTATAATCCCAATTAGGATGAAATTAACATATTTAGTTTCTTGTCTAATTAAGGCAAATATATATATATAAATAAATGCGCTAAGCATTATTGTAAAAGAGTTGATTCCAGTAATAAAATCAATTTGGTTATTAATTAAGTTTAAAAGAGGAAATTCTTTTAAACTTGCTGTTATAAAATTTGACCAGAAAAACTCTATTAGAATAAAAATAGGAAATAAAATAATAAAATTATAAAAAAAACGCTTTTTCTTTAATAATTTTTTTCTGTTTTTTTTATATTTAGCCTTTGCCATTATTTTTTTGCATGAAATAAATGATAAGAGAAATAAATATAGTTTCAATTATTGCAAAAAAGAACCAAGATAATGTTAAAGTTAGGGTTATTGGCATAAAGCTATAGCTGGCAGATTGAATGGTTCCCATAAATAAACCAGCCATTAAACCAAATTTAAGGCTTAAAATTAATGATTTTTCTGTGATAGTTTTTAAGTAAATATAAGTTAAGATTGCAGCAAAAGCGAATTGGTTCATAAATGCATAATAAATATAAGATTGCATTTCAAATGAATTGCGCCAAAGATTGCTGGTTTTTTGATATTCAGAACTTAATATTATGCCATGAGTGATATATTCATAAATAAAAATAAAAATAAATGCGGCGCAGCTAGAGAAAATAAAATTTTTAAAATTTAAAAGGTTGCTATGTTTTGCAGAGGGTTTTGCAACAGTTTTTTTGGCTGTTTTTTTAGTATTTTTTTTGCTGCTCATTAAATTTTCTTTTTTTTTAACTTAAAAAAACTTATTTTTTTTGCAAGGAAAATTTATTTGTGATTTATCCTATTTTTTGCTTGTTATTATCTTGGTTTTATACTCCGTTATCTTCTTCTTTTTCATAAAATAAACCTTATACTCCCTTTAATTAGCTTGTTTATCAAATTTGGCTTTTAGTTTTGCTTTTTTATTATTTCTTATTCTTATATTATATTTTTTTAGCTGATTTTCTTTTGAGGTTAGTTCCTGTCACTTCTTGATATCCTTTTTGTCTTTTTTTTCCTTATTCTGTTTGTTCTTGTGATTTTCGTGCTGCCTGTATAGCCGTATTTGTGGAGGTGATGCTTTTTTTCATTGCTTCTGTTATCTGTAAAAGTGACTTCCTAATTATTGGGGATCACTGTTGAGGTTCTGGAGTTTGTGTATCTGAGGTTACTGAATCTGTGAACTTTACTTTTTTTTAGGTTTTGTATCATCTTTCATTATCTTCCTTTTTTATATTATCATATAACCTTATCGTGATATATTTTTACTGTTGATAAAATATATTTTGTTTTTTAGCTTTGATTTAAAGCATATTTAAAATAATTATTTCTAATAATCTTACGCTTAGTTTATATTTGTCTTATTATTGGGTGTTGTGCTCTTCTTCTATGAGTATGACCAGTATCCCTTCCAGTTCCTCTTCTAGCAACTCCTGGTAGAGCTCCTCTTCCAGGTTGTCTTCTAGTGTTTTTTACTTCATCCTCTAATGTATTCCTGAAACCTGGAAGGCCTTGAGGTTTTCCTGGACCTCTTCTGCATTGTGCAGCAGGTGAATTTGAAGCTTTTAAAGGTTCGCTTTTTTTCCCTTTTTCTGGTGTAAATATATTTGTTATACCTTTATATAGGCCTTGAAGTCCCTGTTTAATGAAGTTCATAGGATTATTTGCTTGATTTGTTTCTTCCTTTCTTTGCTTTTTAAATCTCTGTTGAGCTGTGGTTGTTGGATCATTTACATGATTTTGCTCAATTTCAGATAGGCTTGGAACATTAAAAGAAGGTGGTGTTTCATGTTTTGGTGGATTGTCTTTTTGTTTTTCAGTAGGTAGAATGAAATATGAAAATAAATCAATTATTTGCTGCAAGGGTCTTGCCGCTTCTTCTTGTTTAGCTTTTTCTTCTTCTGCTTTTTTTGCCTGCTCTGTTGCTTCTTTTCTAGCTTTTTCTGCTGCTGCTTTTCTTGCCTGCTCTTCTTCTTCTGCTTTTTTTGCCTGCTCTGTTGTTTCTTTTCTAGCTTTTTCTGCTGCTGCTTTTCTTGCCTGCTCTTCTTCTGCCGCTGCTTTTCTTGCTTCTTCTTCTGCTTGTTTTTTAGCTTTGGCTACTTTATTAGCACTAGGAAATTGTTTTTGAATTAATCTAGCTAGATTACGTGCTGTTTTTGCTGCTTCTATAGCTTTTAAAGTTGCATTTTTATTTTCAGCCTCTCTTTTTCTTTCAGTCTCTCTTTCCCTTGTAACAGCTTCATTTTGACTAATTAGCTCTTGATTTTGTAGGATTGTTGCAATTTCATTAAGGAAAATTTTTTTGTCTACATTATATTTGTTATCATTAAAGTCATGATTATAATATGAATTGAATAATGATTCAATCGCTGCATTTTTTGTTTTACTATCTGCATTATGATTTATAATTGCAGTATATAAACATAATACAATATTTACTGGTGCAGCATCTTGACCTAGTTCTTTGTGTAGGTTTTTTCTTAGATCATTACTTTCTTTTCCTTGCTTAAGAAGAAATGTGGTTAATTGTAGAATATCTTTTTTTGTGAGCTTATCTTTACCTTCTACTATATCTTGAAGGCATTTTGGTTGTTGAGTTGGTATCGTCATCTTTATCTCTTTTTGTGTTATCTCAAGAATTATTTTAGCATAATTTTAGATTATAGTCAAATATTATAGTTTGCTAAGTTATTGATTATTCTAAAGGTTTTATTTTGATATGATAAATATTTTTATTTACCTATTAGCTTCCTGTTTTTGGCTCTTGATGTTTTTTATTAGGCTCTAATTTAGCTAATGTTTTGCTGATTTGTTCTTCAATATTATTAATTTCTTCACTGAAAAATTCATTTTCTTTTAGCTCATCATTAGCACTAAAATTAATTTTATGTTCTCTATTGCTTAATTCTTGTAAATTATCTTTTATTTCTTGGCTTGATAAAAATGAATCCTTATATCTTTGAAAATTATTACTAATTGGCTCTGCAATTGTTAATAAATCATTATTTAATATTTTAATGATTTGGGTTTGCTGTTTGATTATATTGTTTAACTGAATAGTTAAGCCTTTATAGTAAATTGCTAAATTTTTAGCCTGTTCCTCAGATTTGATTATTGGGGTAGTTTCTGATTTTGGTAATATTTCGCTAAATGAAATATCATATAAATTTAATAATTTATTAAGAAAAAAAACATGGATCCTTACTTTGCCATTTTCAAATTGTTCAAGTTCTTGCTTGGTTATTCCTAAATTTTTTGCAATATCAGATAAACGTAAATTTAATAATTTCCTTATATTTTTTAGATTAAAGCCAATTTCTGTATAAAAATCTTTCAATGCTTGTTTACGATTCTCTCTTTTATTTGGGCTGTTCATTTATAATTATACAATAATAAAATTACTTACAAAACTTTTAGCGTTACAATAATATTATTGACTAATATTAATATTGTAATTACAACTATTTCTAGTTTTAAGCTATGGGTAGCAGGTTTTTTCTAGCAAGAGCTAAAAAAAGCCCATGAATAAATCCATAGGCTATTACATTGTGTGTAAAATTTTTTTATCTTAGCTAAAGAAAAATATCAAGGTTTTTCTTTTATGATTTTGGAAAGTTTTAAGATTTTATACTAAAATGTAAATAATTAATTTATTATGTTATGTGTAAAATGCTAGAATCAATAATTTTATTACGTTTATTTTTCTTTTTTATAAATTGTTTAGTTTGTTCTTTTTTAATATTAATTGAAAATATTATTTTGTTTATTATTGGATAATTTTATGTCAGTAATATTCTCGCTATATTGCATACTATAGGTAGAAATATAATAAAAAAAACAATTTTTTCTTTAATAGCTAGAGCAATCTATCATTATTAAAAAATAATTTATAGCATCAATCATTAATATTATTAACTTATAACTAGAAAAAACTTTACATAATAATTATTATTAGTTATTAATTGAATTATCTATTAAGTATTTAATAACTATATTATAGTGAATTCTTGTTAATAAATAGGCTATTATATTGTGTGTAAATAATCGGTCTGTTCATAGAAGCTTAATAGCGGGTTATTGAGTTTTATGCTCAATAACCCTGATATCCTGATTCACTATCAAAATAATTATCTCATTATTATATTAATATTGTGGATATTTTCTTTTTTGAGATAGGTCATTAGTTTTAATAATTTTTCGACATTAGCTTTTTTATCGCTGTAAATTATAATTTTGTTGTTTTGATTTTTATCGATTATTTTTTTTAAGTGTTTTTTTAATATATTGATACCATTTAATTTTTTATTAGCGATAGCCCATTCATTATTTGAAGCAAAAATTGTTATTTTGATTGTGTTGGAATTTTTGCTGATAACACTAACATTTTCTTCGTCTTTTGGGGTTTCAATGTTAAAAATTTTTTCGGATTGGTTTATAGTTAAAATAAGAAAAACCATTAACATGAACATTACATCTATTAATGGTGTAAGATCTGGTATTAAATCTGCTAGAATATTTTCCCTATTTTGATTGTTGAATTTAATCATTTAGATTCACTTTTTCAAATTCTAAGGAAATTTTATTTAATTTAATTTGGTAATTATGAAATATTTTTTCATTATTACGCATAAAAATATAAGCAAAAATTAGGCAGGGAAGGGCAATTGCAAGGCCAATTGCTGTGCTTGTCATGGCTAACCATAATCCATCTGCAATTAAAGCTGGATTAACTGGCCCCTGATGATTAGCAATGTTTTTAAATGATTTAATAATACCAATTACTGTGCCAAAAAGACCGAGCATTGGGCTAATTGTTGCAATTATTCTTAATGATTTTATACCAAGTTCATATTTCTCTTTTAAGGTTAGTAATTTAAGTGAAATTATTTCATCTCTTAAATTTTTATTTTTATCTTTATTATGAGATAGTGAGTTTTTTAGTTTATCGAAATCATTTGAATTTTTATTTTTAATATAAAAATAAAATCTCTCGATAATTATGGTTGTGGCAATTATTGAAAAAATTAACAAAATTATTCCAATTACACCTAAATGTTCAAAATATTGCATATTTACCTTATAATAAATTCAATGGGTATAATCACCCAGTAATTAGTTAATTCTTTTGAATCATATTTCCATCTTCTTACAGCATTAATAGCTGCATTATCTAATAATTTATAACCAGATGATTCTGATAATTCAATTTTAATTACATAGCCTTCATTATTTATTAATGCTTTTAAAATTACCTTTCCTTCTTGTTTTAATCTTAAAGATCTTTTTGGGTATGAGGGCGGAGTTTTTTTCCCAGTTAATTTATTATTTTCAATAGTTGGAATTATGTTTTTTTGTTGTTTTGGTTGTTTTGATATGATTTTTGCATTTGTTTTTTTGTTTTTAATTATTGTTGCTTTTTCAATTTCCTTGTCTGCTTCATTATAATTGATGGTTAGATTTTTAATATTTAACTTTTGTAAAGTGATTTGACTATCAAATATGCTTTCTTTTTTTATGTGAAAAAGAAGACTAAATATTGTTAAATGTAAAATTATTGATAGAAAAAAGGCGTTTAATAGTTTTGATTTGAATAGTTTGATAAATTTTAGATTTGGCAATTTTTATTTATGCTGTTTTTATAATTGACTAATATATTAATAATGATAATCATTATCAATAACATAAGCAACAAATTTTATCAAAAAATATGGAAAAGAGTTTTAGATCATTATTAAAGAGTTTTGGCTATGTTGTTATTATTGCTCTTAGCAATAATAATTATGCTATAGCTAAAGCATCAGAGGTTATTAAGGTAATTGGTAATGAGTTAGATGCAAAAAATATTGCTGGATCAGCAAATATTATTACAAAAGACCTGATAAAAAAATATAATTATAATGATATTAATCGAGTTTTGAGACAGGTTCCTGGTGTTAATCTACAAGAGGAAGATGGCTTTGGTAATAGACCAAATATATCTTTTAGGGGAGGAAGATCCGAAAGAAGCGCGGATGTAACTTTAATGGAGGATGGTATTTTAATAGCGCCAGCTCCTTATTCTGCATCAAGTGCTTATTATTTTCCTAGAGTTAATAGAATGGAAGCTGTTGAGGTAAGAAAGGGTAGTTCTTCTATAAAATATGGTCCAAGAACTACATCTGGAGTTGTCAATTTGCTTTCAACATCTATACCAAATAAAAGAGAGGGGGGAGCAAATTTTGCCCTTGGTAATTATTCTACAAAAAGGTCTGAGTTAAATTATGGTGATAATTTTGAAAAATTTTCATATGTAATGGATATTAGTGATTCAAGAAGTAAGGGTTTTAAATCTATAGATGTTGTGGGTGGTAACACTGGCTATGAAATTCAGGATGTAATGGGTAAATATAGATTGAGCTCTAATCCAAATAATGATTTATATCAATATATTCAATTGAAATTAGGTGCAACAGAAGAGGATTCTAAAGAAACTTATCTTGGCTTAACAGAAGAAGATTTTAATAGTAACCCTTTTAGAAGATATGCAGCGACGCAAAAAGATAAAATGCTTGCAGAGCATCAGCAATATCAAATACAGTATTTTATTGAGCCAAATGATAAGCTAAATATTACCACAACAGCATATCTTAATAATTTTCAAAGAAATTGGTATAAATTGCAATCTGTTACAAATGCTTCGGTTAAAAAAAGTTTAGAAGATGCTCTTATTGATAGTAATTATCTTGATTTTTTGAAAGGAAATGCTGACTTACCAGGGGTTGCTACAGATAATCTTACTTTAAGGGCTAATAATCGTGATTATAGTTCAAAGGGAATAGCAACTAATCTTAATTATAATTTTAAAAATAGAAATTTAGAACATGATTTTAGTTTAGGTGTTAGATATCATCATGATTATGAGGCGCGTTTTCAGCATGAGGATGAATATTCTATTATTAATGGGGTAATGCAATTAGTAAGAAAAGGTGAGCCAGGAAGTAATGCAGATAAAAAAGGATCTGCTAACGCTACTGCTATTTTTATTGAAGATAAAATCAAATTAGGTGATTTTACTGTTGTACCTGGATTAAGATATGAAAATATCTCGTTAAAAAGAGAGGACTATAAAAATAACAGCTTATATGAGAATAATTTAGATGTTTTTGTGCCAGCTATTGCTTTTATTTATAGTTTTACTGATAGTTTAAATGGTTTTTTTGGTGTGCATCGTGGCTTTGCTCCGCCAGCTCCATCTGCAAATATAAATCAAGATTATGAAAAATCTGTAAATTACGAAACTGGTTTCAAATTTCTTAATAAAGGTTTTAAGGCTGAGCTTGTGGGTTTTTTTAATGATTATAAAAATCTATTAGGTGAAGAGACTTTATCAAGTGGCAATGGTAATGGATCTGGTGAGCAATTTAATGGAGGTGAGGTAAATTTATATGGTTTAGAATTTGCTTTAGAATATGATCTGGCAAAGTTTTTTGAAAATATAACATATAAATTCCCTGTAAGCTTTAATTATAGTTTTACAGATGCTGAATTTGCTTCGAGTTTTTCAAGTGAATTTGATGAATGGGGTGATGTTACAAAAGGTGATGAATTGCCTTATATTGCTAAGCATCAATTTTATATTTCTTCAGCTATAGAAGCGGATAATTGGAGTCATTCTTTATCTTTAAAATATGTTGATGAAATGAGAACAGAAGCAGGAAGTGGAGAAATCATTAGTAGCGCAGCTACTGATGCTGCATTGGTAATGGATTTAGCGTCTGAGTATAAAATTAATTCTAATTTGAAGTTATTCTCTACAATTTATAATTTAAGTAATGAAAAATATGTAGTGGCTAGAAGGCCATATGGTGCAAGACCAGCTGCCCCTAGAATGTTTTTAGCTGGGGTAAAGCTTAATTTTTAATTTGTTTGTAATGAATTTCTATATTTTATATATGCTTTGAATTTTATGAAATTTACTGCATATTTGATTCTAGTTATTATAGAAAATTATGAAAATTGCCATTATCGGAACAGGAGTTTCAGCTTCAATATTAGCCTATTTGTTAAAAGAAAAAAATCATGAAATAATTTTATTTGATAAAGCAAGAGGAGTGGGGGGAAGGTTATCTGGTAAAAGAACAGAGTTTGGTAAAATAGAGCATGGAGCTCAGTTTTTTACAGTTAAAACTAAAGAGTTTTCTGAATTTTTGCTTAAAAATTTTCAAGAGGATCAGTTAAGATTATGGCAGCCAAAAATTGCCGCATATCATAATGGTTTATTTAATAATTTAGAGGTAGATTATAAAATATTAAAGCCTGCAATGAATCAATTTTCTAAAAATATATTATCTGATTTTAAGGTTAGTTTAACAACTAAAATTGATGGTTTAGAAAGAAAATTAGGAAAATGGAATTTATATGCAGAAGAAAGTAAATTTACTGATTTTGATTTGGTGATTTCAACTGCACCTCCTTTGCAAAGTTATGATTTGTTAAAAAACAAAGCTGATTTTGCTCCTAAGTTAAAAAATTATGAAATGCTTCCTACCCATGCTTTTTTAGGGGTTTTAAAAAAATATCCTGATTTTGAATATGAGGCTGTAAAATTTTTAGATCATGAGATATTTTCCTGGTTTGCAGTACAAAATAGTAAAGATAATGATAGGGAAAATTATCGGTTTATTTTACATAGTAAGCATGAATGGTCTTTAAAGAATTTAGATATAACTTTGGAGGGTTTTAAAAAATTTTTTATAAGAGATTTTCAAGAATTTATAGATTTGCAAGAGGATGATTTTAAATATAGTTTTTTACATTTATGGCGTTATGCCAGCCCACTTGATTATGAATTAAAAGAGAGTGATATTTTATTTGATAGAAAAAATAATCTGGCAGTTTGTGGTGATTATTTGACGGGTGGAAATATTGAAGCTGCTTTTTTAAGCGCAAAGAATCTTGCTAATAAATTAATGAATTTTTATGGTTAAAAAATTAGCTGTAATTCTTGGTGATCAATTAAGTTTAAATATTTCTTCTTTGGGGAAAATTTCTAAAGATGACCATATTTTAATGATGGAGGTGATGAGTGAAGCGAGCTACGTTAAGCATCACAAGCATAAAATTATTCTAATTTTTTCTGCCATGCGGCATTATGCAAAAAATTTAAGAGATTTGGGATATAAGGTTACTTATATAGAATTTGAGGATAAAAAAAATACACATTCAATTGCTGGAGAAATTTCGCGTTTTATTGATAATAAAGATATTTCAGAAATATTTGTAACAGATGTTGGTGAATATCGTTTATTTAAGGAGTTGGATTCTTTAAAAGAAATTCTCTCTATTAAATTAACCTTTGTAAATGATGATAGATTTATTGTAGATAGAGAATTTTTTAAAAATTGGGCTAAAGATAGAAAAGAGTTAATTCTTGAATATTTTTATCGAGAAATAAGGAGGAAAACTAATATTTTAATGGATGGTAAAAAACCATGCGGAGATAAATGGAATTATGATGCAGAAAATAGAAAGCCAGCTGGCAAGCAAGTTCCTGATGTAAAATTTTTAAAATTTAAAGATGATGAAATAACTTTAGAAGTAAAAAAATTAGTAGCTAGAAATTTTGCTAATAATATGGGAGATGTTAATGATTTTAACTATGCTGTAACTAGAGAAGATGCTCTCGATGCATTTGCTTTTTTTATTAAAGAGAAGTTAGAAAATTTTGGTTCTTATCAGGATGTGATGTATGAGGATCAAGCTTTTTTATTTCATAGTTTAATTTCTCCATATTTAAATATTGG
>CBFHSE010000016.1:19534-31760 GCA_965658435.1 Rickettsiales bacterium
GTTTTTTGGATCCTTTGGAGATTTGTCGAAAAATTGAAGAGGAATATAGGCAAAATAAAGCACCGTTAAATGCAGTTGAAGGGTTTATAAGGCAAGTAATTGGTTGGCGTGAATTTATCAGGGGTGTTTATTGGCATTATATGCCTGAATATACAGAATCTAATTTTTTAGAAGCTAAGAATAAATTACCAGAATTTTACTGGAGTGGTGAAACTGAATTAAATTGTTTGAAACAGGTTATAGGATTTACTAAAAAATATGCATATTCTCATCATATTCAAAGATTAATGATTACTGGTAATTTTGCTTTATTAATTGGAGCTGATGTTAAGCAAGTGCATGAGTGGTATTTGGCGGCATATATTGATGCATATGAATGGGTAGAATCACCTAATATTATTGGTATGTCTTTATATGCGGATGGTGGTATAGTTGCAACTAAACCTTATGTTTCTGGTGGGAGTTATATAAATCGTATGTCTAATTTTTGTAAAAATTGTAAATATGATATAAAAACTAATGATCAGGAAAATTCTTGCCCTTTTAATTATTTATATTGGAATTTTCTGGATCTTCATAAAAATAAATTTAAAAATAATAGAAGAATGGCTATTGCATATAATAATTTAGAAAAAATGGATGAAGATAAATTGAAAAAAATTAAAAATTTAGCTGTTAATTTTATAAAGGTGCAAGCGAATGTTAGATAATTTCTCAAATAATTTAAAAATTGTAATTATAGGTGCTACTGGTGCAATTGGTAAGGCAATGTTAAATATTTTTGCTGCAAATGATAAAATAGATAAAATATTTACGATCTCTAGATCTGAATTAGAATTTGATTCTGCTAAAGTTACTAAAATAAGATGTGATTTTTTAGATGAAAAATCATTAGAAAATTTGGATAGTGAAATTGATTCTAATATTGATATTGTTATTGTTGCAACAGGAATATTACATGAAGTTGATTTACAGCCAGAAAAAAATATCAAAGAATTATCATATAAAAATATGGAGCAGATATTCAAAATAAATTTATTTGCTCCCACAATAATTGGTAAATATTTATTGCCTAAATTAGTTAAAGATAAAAGGGCGGTTTTTGCTGCAATCTCTGCAAGAGTTGGTAGTATATCAGACAATCATCTTGGCGGTTGGTATAGTTATAGAGCTAGTAAGGCGGCATTAAATATGATGCTTAAAAATTTTGCTATTGAAATGTCGAGAACTAATAATCAAAGAATAGTAATAGCTTTACATCCAGGGACAGTTAAAAGTAAATTATCAGATCCATTTTCACAATTTGTTAAAGCAGAAAAATTATTTAGCCCAGAATTTGCAGCTGAATCTTTAATTAATGTAATTGATAGTGTTAACATAAAAGATTCAGGTAAAATTTTTGCCTATGATGGTAAAGTTATAGAATATTAAAATGAGATATTTAATAATAATATTTCCATTAATAATTATTTTGCAATCTTGCTCTAGATATAAAGGGGGGGCCATATATGCTTTGAATAATTATCGTGGCAATGATTATTATAGTTTCTTTAATTATAATATTATCAAAAAGGGTAATGTAATTGTGCATGCAAGAATTGCTGGTACAGATTATTATGGTAATGCAATTAATATTAGATCAAATAATGGTGATAAAAGAAAATTCTCGGTTATTAGAATGCAAAATCGGGATGGTTCTTTGATTCAGTGTTTTAATGAATTAAATAAGGCGACAAATTTTGCTAAAGGGGGTAAAGGAATTTGTTATGAGGATGGAGAGCGTTTATTTGATATAATAATTCAGCCTTCAAATAGTTATATGTCTATTAATTTTTTAAGGAATTTTTTAAGGTAAAATGGTTTATTTAATTAAAATATTTTTAGTTTTTGTAATTTTAACTAAGCAGCTTAATGCAGAAGAGAGAATTAAAATCATTGGCTCTTCAACAATGTTTCCTTTTATGAAAAATATAGCTGAGGAATTTTCGCTAAATACATATTATCCAGCCCCAATTATTGAATCAGTTGGTACAGGAGGAGGGTTTAAATTATTTTGTTCTCAAAGAAATAAGAAAATAAATATTGCCAATGCCTCGCGTTTGATAACAGATACAGAATTAAAATATTGTCATAAAAATGGTTATAATGATTTATATCAATTCAAGCTTGGTTATGATGGAGTTGTTCTTGCTAATATGAACATATCTCCTCAATATAGTTTTACATCTTATGAATTATTTCTAGCTTTAAGCGAATATGTGCCTGTTAAAGGTAAAATAATCAAAAATCCCTATAAATATTGGGATGATATAAATTCTAATTTTCCGCATAAGAAAATTAGAATTTATGGCCCTACAACTTCATCTGGAACAAGAGACGTTATAATTGATAAAATTATCAGGCCATTTTGCTTATATAATGATTTATTTGTAAATAAATTTCCTGATTTAAAGAATAGAGAAAATAAATGTAGTTTAATCAGGTCTGATAAGGCTTATGTAAATATGGCTGAAAACGATAATTTAATAGTTCATAAATTAATTCAGAATCCAGATTCATTAGGTTTTTTTGGTTATTATTTTCTTTATAATAATGAAGAATTATTACAAGCCTCTAAAATTAATGAAATTGAGCCATTCTATGAAAATATTAAATCTAAAGCTTATATTCTTTCTAGGCCTCTTTATATTTATATTAAGGATAAAGACTGGCGGAAAAATAGGATGCTTGCCAAATTTATTAAGTTTTTATCTTCAAAAGAAGTAACTGGTAGTAATGGTTTTTTAAGTGAAAAAGGTTTTATACCTTTAAAAGATGCAGAGTTTGGTTATAATGAGATATTTCACATTAAAAATTAGATTTTAATTGTCCACAAGCTGCCAGAATATCATTACCTCTATTTTTTCTAATTGTTACATAAATTCCTGCATCTTGCAGTAATCTGCTAAATTTGTGGATACGATTATTTGAAGAGCATTCATAGGAAACGCCAGGCCATGGATTGAATGGAATTAGGTTAAATTTAATGGGAAGATTCTTGGTTAATTTAATTAAGTCTCTTGCATCAATATCGCTATCATTAATGTCTTTTAGCATTACATATTCGAAGGTGATAATTTGGCCGGTTTTAGAGGCATAATTTTTACATGATTTTAGTAAGTCATTTATAGGATATTTTTTATTTATAGGCATTATCTCTGTTCTGGTTTTATCATTTGCTGCATGAAATGATATAGCAAGACCAACTTTCAAATCATCAGCCATTTGGTCAATTTTTGGAATTATGCCTGAGCTTGAAATAGTGATTTTTTTTGCTGAAAAATCAAAGCTGTTTTTAGCTAATAATATTTCGCTAGCTTTTTTTACATTATCGTAATTTAACATTGGTTCTCCCATTCCCATAAATACTATATTAGTAATTAATTTTTTGGAATTTTTGAAATCATTAATGAGTTTTTTAGCAAGGAAAATTTGAGAGATTATTTCATTTGCATCAAGATTCTTTTCGAGTAATTGGGTTCCTGTGTGACAAAATTTACAATTTAATGTACAGCCAATTTGAGAGGAGATACATAAAGTTCCTCTTTTTTCTTCTGGTATATATACGGTTTCAATTTTCTTGTTATCTTGATTAGCAAATAACCATTTAATTGTGCCGTCATTTGATTTTTGTTCTGTTACTAATTTTAAGCTAGTAATAATAAAATTACTGCTAAGCAAATTTCTTAAGTCTTTGGGTAAATTTGCCATATTAGCAAAATTATCTTCGCCATTTTTAAATACCCATTGATTAATTTGTGAGGCGCGAAATTTTTTGAAATTATTTGTAATTAGAAAATCTTCTAATTCTTGGATGTTTAGAGTAAAAAAATTAATCATCGACAGCCTCGAAGAAACTATATGATAATGTTATTTGGCTGACATCTTTTAAAAAAGGATCATTTTCTATCTCTGGATCAATGTAAAAAGAAACAGGAAATTGCATTTTTTGTTGAGGTTTTAGAGTTTGCTTTATGAAGCAAAAACATTCAATTTTACTGAAATATTTGCCGGCTTTTAAGGGTGTTACATTGAAAGTTGCTGTTCCAGTTATATTATTGTTGCTTAGGTTTTTGGCCTGGTAAAAAACTAAGTTATGTTTACCAGAAATGGTTTTTATTTTTCGCTTTACAGGTTTAAATTCCCAATCAAGATTTTTTGCAGTATCTGCATTGAAAAACACTGTATAATTTTTAGTTCCAATTTTTTCTGTTTTATTTGCTTGTATATTTGGTGTTCCTCCAAACCCAGTGACTCTACAAAACAGATCGTAAAGTGGAACAGATGCATATGCTAACATAAACATACCTACTATGAATGCTGTAAGAGATAAAACTATGTTTTTATTGTTTTTTTTCATTATCTTTTTAAAAATTTTAATTGGAAATTTTCGCCTGTTGGCATGTAGTAGCAAATACCTCTTGAGCCAGCTTTAATACTTAAAAAAGGTATTTTTTTTATATAGCAATCTAGAATATTACTATAAGCTCCTCTTAATAATACTCTTGTATGACCTTTTGGACCATTAGGATTTTTTGTACTGAAAATTTTAGATAAAATTCCAGTATAATATTCACCTACAAATAATTCATCTTTTACATTACCTTTAATGATAATTCTGTTATTATATATTTCATATGTGAAATTCCCAATGTTACCCATTGAGCTTGGAAATATTTTGATCGCTGCGACATAATGTGTTTCACATGCAGATAAAATTAGGAATGTTAAAATAATTATTGCTTTCAGGTTTTTTTTCATTTTAATAGTATCCATACATTATAATCCATTTTTATTTAAATTAGAAGTATCATGAAAAAACTATCCGTATTAATAATAATTGTTCTATTTTCCTTTAATTCTTATGCTGAAAAAAAATTAGAACATTTATTTGAGGAATGGCATGTTATTACAAATGTTAAAGATGGAGAAAAGATTTGTTATATTGCATCATTGGCAGTAGAGGAGGAGGGTAATGTTAGTAGAGTAACTGATCCTTATTTGTTAGTTTCTAAATTTGAAAAAAGAAAACCAGAGGTTAGTGTTTCATCGGGATTTAACTATAAAGCAGGTAGTGATGTTAAATTTATGATAAAAGAAAAGATCTTCTTATTAAATAAAATTAAAGATGATATTGCTTGGGCAAATAGTAATAGTTTGGACTCTGAAATTGTTCAAGCTATGATGGCAGGAGTTATGCTTGAAGTTAAATCAACCTCCCAAGATGGTAAATATGCAATTGAGAGTTATTCTTTAAAAGGTTTTACAAGTGCATTTAATAAAATGTTGTCATTATGTTCAGTTAAATCTCTTGAGGTTAAAGAAAAAGTTGAGGAAGATGCTGTTGAGAAAATTAAGATAAAACCTAATGAGGTAAAAAATGATACATCTGACAATGCTAAATTATCTAAAGATTCCAATAATAAAAAACAGGATATTAATAATAAAGGCAAAGCCACTATTGTGACTGTAAATAATTAATATTTACTATAAATAAAGATTTATTATTATTTTTCATAATAGTTAAAAATTACTCATGATATTATCAATAGTTGGCCTTCAATGGGGAGATGAGGGTAAAGGAAAAATCGTAGATTACTTATCTGATGGATCGGATATAGTGGTAAGGTTTCAAGGTGGTCATAATGCTGGTCATACTATCGTTGTTGATGATAAAACATATAAACTAAGCTTGTTACCATCAAATATCTTAAGAGATAATAAAATTTCAATTATTGGTAATGGAGTTGTAATTGATCCTTTCCATTTAAAATCTGAAATTGCAAATCTAAGCGATAATGGCATTAATATTTCTGCCGATAAATTAATTATAGCTGAAAATGCAAGTTTGATATTACCGATTCATAAAATTATTGATCAGTTAAGTGAAAATTTACGCTCTAAAGCCAAAATTGGTACAACTGGTAGAGGTATTGGCCCTGCTTATTCTGACAAAGTAGCTAGAAGATCTATCAGGGTTTGTGATTTATATGATGAGGAAATTTTAGATAAGAAAATAACAGAAATATTATCTTTTTATAGCCCTTTTATAAAAGAATTATCTGGTGACATTATTAGTAAAAATCAAATATTGGCAGAATTAAAAGAAATTGCTCCTTTTGTTCTTAAATATGCTAAGCCTGCATGGAAGATTTTAAATGATTCTTATAAAAATAATAAAGTTATTATGTTTGAGGGAGCTCAAGGTGTAATGTTAGATATTGATAATGGTACTTACCCTTTTGTTACATCTTCAAATACAGTAACTGGGCAATGTTTTTCAGGTAGTGGTTTAGGTGTTTGTGAAATTAAGCATAATATAGGAATTGTAAAAGCCTATACAACAAGAGTTGGAGAAGGGCCTTTTCCTACTGAACTTAATGATGAAATAGGAGAGTTTTTACAAGTTGAGGGTCATGAAATTGGTACTGTAACTGGTAGGGATAGAAGATGTGGTTGGCTGGATTTAGTGCAATTAAAGCAAATGATAGCGGTTTGTGGTATTAATTCTATATCTCTCACAAAGCTTGATGTTTTATCGAAACTTAAAAATATTAAAATTTGTACAAAATATAAGGCGATTAATGGTGATTATTATGATTATTTGCCAGCATCATCAAAGTTGCAAGCAGCTTTATCTCCTATTTATGTTAATTTGCCGGGTTGGGAAGATGACATAACAGCAATAAAATCATATGATGAATTGCCAATTAATGCGAAAAATTACATTGAATATATTGAAAAAGAATTGGGAGTTAATATTGATATAATATCTGTTGGCCCTTCAAGGAAAGCAACTATAATCAGGAAGGGTTTTTTTAATTAAATTTTATTTTGATAGAATTTTAATTCTTGTTCATTAAGCGGTATTAGACCTTTTTCTGTAAGATAACCATATTGGCCAATTGCATCTTCGCTTGTTAATTCTTTTACAAAAGGTTTTAGAGATTCTATTAGCTCGTAATGCTTGTTTTTTACGTAAATAAATAATGATCTTGAAATAGGATATTTTCCTGAAGCGATATTTTTAAATTCAGGTTTATAATTATCAATTTTAGCAGCTTGGATTAGATGCATATTATCTTCTAAAAATGAATAACCAAATATCCCTAATGCAATTTTATTATTAACTAATTTTTGAATAACTATATTATCATTTTCCCCTGCTTGAGCGTATTTATTGTCTTCTCTTAAAATTGAGCATGATTTTTTTCTTTGTTTTTTATCAGGATATTTTATTTTAAATTCTGCAATATTCATGCAGCTTGCCTGCATTACCAATTCGTTAAAGGCATCTCTTGTTCCTGATGTTGGTGGAGGTCCATATATGTAGATTTTTTGCTTGGGTAATTTGGGATTTATTTCATTCCAATAATTATGGGGGTTTTTAATTAATTTACCATTTTGTGGTATTTCTTTTGCTAATGCTAAAAAAAGCTCTTTTTTGCTTAGGTTAAAATTGGTTTCTCCTAACTTATTGGCAATAATTATTCCGTCATAGCCTATTTTAAGCTCTGTGATTTTGGAAATATTATTTTTTTTGCATAGTTCAATTTCATTTACTTTAATTCTACGTGATGCATTTGCAATATCTGGGAAATTTGTACCGATACCTTGGCAGAATATTTTTATGCCCCCACCTGTTCCAGTGGCTTCTACGATTGGAGTTTTGTATTTTTCCCGACTTCCAAATTCTTCTGCTGCAGATGTAACAAACGGGAATACAGTGGATGAACCTACTATTTTTACTTGTTTTCTTGCAAAGCTATTATGATTTATTGCTAAAAGGCAGAGGGTAATTAGTATAAATTTCATTTTTTTATATAATTATTAGAAATGGTTGTTTTTTAAGCTATAATTTAAAAAAGAGCAATGGAATAATTGCGATTTTTATAACTATATGCTATAATATAAGGCAAAAATTATATGAAATATCCAAATAACAGATTAAGACGCTTAAGAACAGATAAATGGCTAAGAGATTTAGTCAATAATATAAATCTATCAGCAGCAGATTTGATTTTACCTTTATTTGTTATTAATGCTAATAATAAAAAAGAAGAGGTTTCTTCTTTACCAGATATTTTTAGATATTCACCTGATCTTATATTAAAACAAATAGAATATGCATTAAAATCAGGGCTAAAAGCAGTTTCTTTATTTCCAGTAATAGATAGTAAATTAAAATCAGTAGATGCAAAAGAAGCTGTTAATAAAAATAATTTAATCTGTCGAACTATAAAATTAATTAAAAAGGAATTTAAAGATGAAATAGGGATATTAGCAGATGTTGCTTTAGATCCTTATAATGCAAATGGGCATGATGGTTTGGTTGTTGATAATAAAATTATTAATGATGCAACTATTGAAATATTAGCTGAGCAAGCATTAATATTTGCTGATGCTGGTTGTGATATAATTGCACCTTCAGATATGATGGATGGCAGAGTTGGTAAGATTAGGGAAGTTTTAGAGTTAAATAAATTTCATGAAGTGAAGATTCTATCTTATGCTGCAAAATTTTCTTCAAATTATTACGGTCCCTTTAGGGATGCTGTTAACTCAAAAGATGCTTTAAGCTCTGCAAGTAAAGATAGTTATCAATTATCATTTAAAAATGATAAAGAATATATTAATGAGGTGCTTTTGGATGTTAATGAAGGAGCTGATATGTTAATGATTAAACCTGCTTTGAATTATTTAGATGTTATAAAAACTATCTCTGATAATTTTTCTTTACCTATATTTGCATATCAGGTTAGTGCTGAATATGCTATGCTTAAATTAGCAGGGGAAAATAACATTGCTAATTATATGGATATGCAAATTGAAAGTTTATATGCATGTAAAAGAGCTGGTTGTGATGGTATTTTTTGTTATGATGCAATTAATATTGCTAATAGTCTTGAAAGCTAATTTGACATGACATATATAAATAATTATAATAACCATCTTTTTTAAATTAACCATGGATAGCAATGAATAATATAGTTAATATTTCTTTAGATTCTGATATTTCTTCTTATTTAAATAAGATTGCATCTATTCCTATGTTGGAAGCAGAGGAGGAAAAGCATCTTGCTTTGAATTTACAACGTAATAATGATTTATTAGCTGCCGAAAAATTAGTTTCTAGCCATTTGAGATTAGTTGTTAAAATTGCTTATTCTTATAAAAATTATGGCTTGCCGATGATGGATATGATTTCTGAAGGTAATATAGGTTTGCTTAAAGCGGTTAAGAAATTTGATGTTGCTAAAGGTTTTAGGCTTTCAACTTACGCTATGTGGTGGATTAAGGCGCAAATTCAGGAATATATTTTAAATTCTTGGTCTTTGGTTAAAATTGGTACTTCACTGACAAAAAAGAAATTATTTTTTAATTTAGGAAAAATTAAAAATAAAATATTAGATTACGAACAAAATAACTTATCTCTTAAGCAGGAAAAGATTATTGCTAAAGAATTGGGGGTAAATATAAATGATGTTAAAGAGATGTCTTCTCGTTTAAATCAAGCTGATCTATACTTATATGATAGAGTATCAAATGAAGAAGATTCTGATTATATGATAGATTATATTGCTGATAATAATATTGATCAGGAAAATATCTTAATAAATTCTCAAGAAGAAGAAAAAAATAAAGAGAAATTACAATTAGCAATTGCGAGTTTAAATGAAAGAGAAAAAGAAATTTTAATTGCTAGAAAGTTACGAGATAAGCCAATTACGTTAGATGTTTTAAGTGGTAAATATAAAATATCAAAAGAAAGAGTTAGGCAGATTGAACAAGCTGCCTTTAATAAAGTTAAAGCATATTTTTAGTTAAATAGATGATGAAAATAATTTCTATTTTATTATGTTTTGTTTTATTATCTTGCGCTAATAAATCATTAAAAAATCAAAGTTTAATAGCTGTTATTCAGGATTTTTCTACTAATAAAAACCTAGGTTATGTTAGTTTTACAGAATTAAAAAATGGTGCTGTTAGAGTAAAAGTTAAATTATCAGGACTTAAAGCTGCGCATGCTTTACATATTCATGAATTTGGAGATTTTACTGATAAAAATGCTATAACAGTAGGATCTCATTTTAACCCGCATAGAAACAAACATGGTTCACCAAATCATGAACGTCATATGGGGGATTTAGGTAATATTTTAGCTGATCACGACAAGAAGGTAGATGTTGAGTTTTTAGATTATGCAATAAAATTGCGAGGAAAAAATTCTATTTTGGGTAGATCTGTAATTATTCATGAGAAATCTGATGATTTTGTTACTCAGCCAACTGGTGGTGCAGGTGCTAGAATTGCTGGCGGAGTTATAGGTTATAAATTTATAGACTAGGGGGGTTACCTCTTTGTTCATTCTGTTCACTTTGAATTCTATGATCTAAAGCTCTAGTTATAATAGTTGCTACAGCCTTATAATTATTTATTGCAGCATAGCATATTGGATTTTGGCCGTATCTATTTTATAAAGAGGGATCTGCTTTAGCTTCTATTAATATTTTGATAATCTCTGTGTCTTCATTATATACAGCCAAATGTAATGCTGTGTTACCATCTTTGTTTTGTGCGTTAACATCTGCTCCAGCTTCTATTAATTAAAGAGGGATCTGCTTTAGCTTCTATTAATATTTTGATAATCTCCGTGTTTTCATTATCTGTGGCCAAATGTAATGCTGTGTCACCATTTTTATTTTGTACGTTAACATCTGCTCCAGCTTCTATTAATTTTTTGATAATTTCTGTGTTTTTATTATCTATGGCCAAATGTAATGCTGTGTCACCATTTTTATTTTGTACGTTAACATCTGCTCCAGCTTCTATTAATTTTTTGATAATTTCTGTGTTTTCATTATCTGTGGCCAAATGTAATGCTGTGTCACCATTTTTATTTTGTACGTTAACATCTGCTCCAGAGTATACTAAATTTATAATGTTTTTTATTCCATCTTCGTTATTCCCATTAGTAGCTGCTTTTAATAATTTTTCTTTCAGATAGTGTTTTATTTGCTTATCTATTTCTTTTGCATCATATGCTGAATAAATTAATGCTTTAAAGCATGGGAGATCTAAATATTCTAGAGCTAATTCTAGAAAGCTGTTTTTACTATGTTCATTTTTTTGCCTAAAAAATCTTTTATCAGATTTAGGTTCTTCAAGTTCTTTTTTTGTTAAATCTAAATTCTTAATTTTTTCTCTTAATGAAAAATAATATTCTAGTTCTGTTGTATTTGGGGATAAAATTGCATCATATATATCTTTAAAGCATCTTCTAACTTCTCTATATTCGAGTTTTGCGTAATTTGTTGTTACTTTGTTTGGATCAATATCACCTATAAGCTGGCTTGCTTTTTTATCAGGATTGTTTTGTGCAGCAAAATATAAGAGTATTTTATCTGATTGTTCATCTAGTTCTTCTATCTCAAATTGGGTTTCATATCCTTCCTCTGTTAAAGAAGTGTTTTTTAATTTTAATCTATCTGTTTCTTCATATAAGTTTATGTGGATGAAATCCATAAGTGAGTGATAACTTAATGTTTGGAAGGCGATTTCAAGTAATGATGTTTTTAAACCTGCTTCTCCGAATTTATTTTTATATAAATCTATTTTGTTTGATTGTTTTATATTCTCAAGATTTCTTAAAAATCTTTGGTATTCAGATAAGGTTTTTAATTCTGTAAAGCTTAATAATAATCGACGATAATTGTTATAAGATGCTAAATCCATTTTCTATTTTAAAATTTTGTTACATAGTTTTACCATAATTTTAGTGTTTTCGCAATTTCAAATTAAATTTAAGGCTAGCAATTGTAGTAATAACAATTAAACAGGCGATCAATTGTGTTGAGCTTAGCGACTCTTTAAGAATAAGGCTGCTAAAAATTAGTGTTAAAATGGGACCTGATAAATTTATCAGAGAAGCTTCATTAGCGCCAATTAATTTAATAGCTTCTGATATTAGTAGTAAGGGTAAGAAGGTGCAAAATATTGCCAGCATAATCAATAAGATTATAGCTTTTTGCGAGTAAATAAAAATATTATTTGGAGGGTTTATGCTGAAAAAATGAATATTTAAAAATAAAAAAGAAAATAAAATAGCGTAATTAGTAAAAATAATACTGCTAATTTTTTTGCCTGTTTCTTGGTTTATTATAATATAGCATGCATAACTTATTGC
>CBFHSE010000017.1:0-30770 GCA_965658435.1 Rickettsiales bacterium
ACGCAGATTTCATACTAAATTTAAAGAATCAGCATTTTCTTTATATCAAGCCTTAAGGGATATAAACCCTTCACCTTTTTTATTTTATATGAAATTTAAAAAATATGAAATTATTGGTTCAAGCCCAGAAATAATGGTTAAGCTAGAAGATAATATTATTACTGTTAGACCATTGGCAGGAACAAGAAAAAGAGGAAAAGATGCAAAACAAGATAAAAAGCTAGCTAAGGAACTATTAAATGACAAAAAAGAACTTGCAGAACATTTAATGTTAATTGACTTAGGCAGAAATGATGTTGGCAGAGTTTCCGAAATAAATTCCGTTAAACTTACTAAAAATATGGAAATTGAATATTATTCTCATGTTATGCATATAAGCTCAACTATCGAAGGAAAAAGCAAAAAAAACATTAGTTACTTAGATGCATTAATAGCAGGATTTCCAGCAGGAACAGTTAGTGGAGCGCCTAAGATTAAAGCTATGGAACTAATTGAAAATTTCGAAGAAGATCAAAGATCCTTTTATTCTGGTACAATTGGTTATTTCTCTTTACATCAACAATATATGGATATGGCTATAATGATTAGAACAGCCCTAATAAAAAATAAGATTTTATATATCCAAGCTGGAGCAGGAATTGTCCATGATTCTATTCCCAAAGCAGAATTAGAAGAAACAGAAAATAAAGCCAGAGGGTTATTTAAAGCAGCAAATTTAGCTATAAATTACCCTGATTAACTGAAATTTTAGCCGCTTTAAAACAATTAACCATTAAGCAGGCAATAGTCATTGGCCCCACTCCACCTGGAACTGGAGTTATAGCAGCAGCTTTATTTTTTACTGCATCCAAATCAACATCTCCTACTAATTTATTCTTATCATTTACTTTTATTCTATTAATACCCACATCTATAATAACCGCACCATTCTTTATATAACTAGCATCTAGAAATAATGGTTTACCAATTGCAGCAACAATAATATCTGCCTTAATAGTTATTTCTTTAATATTTTTAGTTTTAGAATGTACAATAGTAATTGTAGCATTTTCTTGTAACAACAACTCTGCCATTGGTTTACCAACTATATCAGACCTACCAATTATCACGGCATTTTTACCCGACATATCTTCCTTAAAATGATCTTTAAGTAATAATAAACAGCCGTAAGGAGTACAAGGAAATAAAGCTTCTTGTTTTGTATGTAGCTTCCCAACATTTAAAATATTAAAACCATCTACATCTTTTTTAGGATCTATATGATTTATGATTTTATCTTTATTTATATGTTTTGGCAAAGGTAACTGAACTAATATTCCATGCACTAAAGGATCATTATTTAACTCAGTAATTTTTTCTAATAAACTAAGCTCACTTACAGAATCAGAATAATTGATTTCAAATGAATTAAAGCCTAATTCTTTTGCTTTTTTATTTTTATTAGATACATAAACATGGCTAGCTGGATCATCTCCAACCAAAATAACTGCCAACCCTGGCTTTATATTATATTTATTTGTAAATTCATTAATTTTCAATTTTAAATTATTAAGAAGATTAGCAGAAAATTCTTTGCCAGATATAATCTTTGTTTCCATATTTTTTATATTCGTTAATCTTTGCAATATTTAGAAAAATTTAACTTTTTAAGCAAGAGCTTAATTTAAATTAAGTTTATAATTAATAATTCCCATATATTGATTATTAAATTTATTTTGTTCTTTAATCAAAAAATTAAACATAAAATTAGAGTTTTTAAGTTCTTTTTCAAGAAAAAATTCAATATCATATTTGCTAATTTCATCCAGCTCTACAACATAAGATTCTTGTAAAATATTGTTATATTTATCAATACCCACAGGTAAAGTAATAATCATTTCTGATTCCTGAAAAGACCATGGCTTACTTAAAACCATGCCATATTTATAATTTTTATTTTTTCTTAAATATCCAAAATTAAAATTTTCTAATTTCAATTTATCACTAAATTTGATAAAGCTATTTTCATTTATATCAGCTTTTGCTTCTAATATTCCATATTTACTAAAAAATTGATTCTTACCAATTTCATAAATAAGTGATAATTCATATATATTAGTTTTAGATTCGCTAGCTAAATCAAAAGCTTGATTGCCAGAAAAGCCTAGCCATGATCCATCTTCATTTAAGATATTATAATTTAAATTTAAGATTAAATTTTGGAAAATCCTTGCATATGAAATATTAAACATATCTAAATTTTGACCAGTTTGCAAATCAGCTTGATTAAATGAAAACTCAAATAAATTTTTACTATTTTCTCCAAGATCAAAGGTAAATTTTAAATTATCTTTAATTAAATTATCATAATAATTAGCAAAGTTAGAATTACTAATTAATCTTAAAGAAGAAAAAATATTTTGCTGTAGATAGCTTTGATTTAATTTATCTGAAGATGCTAATTTAAAATTATAATCATTAAATTTAAAATTATAGCTTATATTATAAATTTCACTTTCATATTCTGTTTCATATATTTCAAATCTATCTTTCTCTTTAAAAAGAAAATCAAAAGATAAATTATTATCTAAAAAATTAATTTTTTTTACCTGAATATTATTCATAAAATAATTTTCTAATTTATTTTGTGATCCAATAAAATTAATCTTATCATGTAAATTGGCTTTATAATCTCTTTTATAAACATCAAAATACACAGCTTTATCTAAAAAATCAGAAAATTGCTCATCAAAAGAAAGAGCAAAATTATTTGGAATATTTAAATTTAATGAATTATATGAAAATTTATTACCAGCAGAATCCAAGCTAAAACTCTCCCAACCAATTGGTTGAACTGCCTGCTCTAAATCAAGTAATTTTATATCTGTACCAGCTATTACACTTCCTGTAGTTAAGATAATATCAACTATATCTTTACCCACTAAATTAGGCCAAGCAGACTGCATAACTGCAACAGCACCTGAAACAACAGGAGCTGCCATTGAAGTACCACTAAATGAAGCATAATTATTATCAGTAAATGTAGATATAATATTAACTCCTGGTGCAGCAATACATCTTGCTATTGAATCACATTTATTAGTAAAACTTGCTAAATTATTACTATCAACATCATAAGAAACAACAGCAATAATTTCACCATTAACACGAGAATCATCAGCATAATATGCAGGATAATCAGGGTTATTAGCTTCATCATTTCCAGCTGCATAAACTTGCACTAAATTATATGCACCATTATTTGCCATATTTTCAAATTTATCTACAAAATTAAAAGAGGAACCAAAACTTCCATTAACCACAGAAGCCCCAGTTGCAATTACATAATTATCATAATCATTAATACCATAATTAATTAATATAGGATTTTCAGTTTCACAATCAGTAACACATAAACCATTAAGTGCCACTGATATAATTTTTGCATTTGGTGCTACGCCATGCATAAAATTGTTATTTTTCGATGCAGCAATTATGCCAGCAACGTGAGTACCATGACCATCAATATCTTGAAGAGAATCAGAATGGCTCAAGGAAGAATAATTAGACAATAAGTCATCATGCATAAAAACCCCTGTATCAATTACTGCAACATTTATGTTATCTCCAGCCCAATTTTTAGAATTATTAGCAAGAAATTTATATGCTTTAGATGCATTTATAGCTCCTAAAAAATTTTGCGCACCATAATTAGGATTAAAATACTCAATTGTTTCAAAATCAGCTTCATTACAATTATTATTGCAATCAATAGATAGAATCACATTGCTATAATTTTGAAATAAATTATCAACAACCTCTTCACTAGAGCCCCCTGAACAAGCAGATAACATCATTAATATAAAACTGTAAAAAAAAAGCAATATTCAATCAATCAAAACATCATAATTTCATAATATCATAAATTTAATTAAAATAACAGTTTGCATTTACAAGAATTAATTTATAATAATTAGAGTCTAAATAACTGTATTTCGCCTATAATATATTAACACAAAAAAAAGGTTCAAATGGATAAAAATAAAGCACTAGAAACAGCATTAACTCAAATAGAAAGATCATATGGTAAAGGCTCTATAATGAAATTAGGCCAAAAAGAAGTACAAAATATTGAAGCTGTATCAACAGGATCAATTGCCATAGATTGGGCATTAGGAATTGGAGGTTTCCCTAAAGGAAGAATAATAGAAATTTACGGCCCTGAATCATCTGGTAAAACAACATTAGCATTAAGCACATTAGCTGAAGCCCAAAAATCAGGCGGTAATTGTGCCTTCATAGATGCTGAACACGCTCTTGACCCAGTTTACGCAGAAAAATTAGGATTAAATCTTGATGAATTGGTAATATCACAGCCAGATACTGGTGAACAATCACTTGAAATTGCAGATACTCTTGTAAGATCAGGGGCAGTTGATGTTATTGTAATTGATTCTGTAGCTGCATTAGTACCTCGCGCAGAATTAGAAGGAGATATGGGAGATAGCCATATGGGATTACAAGCAAGATTAATGAGCCAAGCACTAAGAAAATTAACGGGCTCTGTTGCCAAAACTAACTGTATTGTAATTTTTATTAATCAAATAAGAATGAAACTAGGTGTAATGTTTGGATCACCAGAAACAACAACAGGTGGAAATGCATTAAAATTCTATGCTTCTATAAGAGTAGATATCAGAAAAAGCACAGCAATTAAAGATAAAGACGAAGTAATAGGAAATGTAACTAAAATAAAAATAGTCAAAAACAAAGTAGCACCTCCATTTAGAGCAGTAGAAGTAGAAATAATGTATGGTGAAGGAGTATCAAAATTAGGTGAAATTATTGATCTTGGTGTCAGAGAAGAAATAGTAGAAAAATCCGGATCATGGTATTCATATAACAATGAAAGGATTGGACAAGGAAAAGAAAATGTTAAAGCATTCCTTAAAGAAAACCAAGCAATGGCTGATGAAATAGAAGAAAAAATCAGAACAAAATTAGAACTTACAAATGTAAGTAAAAAGAACAATTCTAATAAAAAAGAAAATAAAGAAGCTGCCTAAAACTTTGGAGGAAGCAATTTTCATTGCTTCCTCCTCTGCCTTGCCCATTTACAACTTGATAAATCAAGTTGCATGAAATATAATAATATATTACATTTTAACATGCAAGCCCAAAAATAAAAAAATTTTATAATGGGTAAAAATGAATATAGATTTTGCATCTTGCTACACAATAGCACTTACTGGTTTTCAAGCAAAAAAAATAATTGTGCAAGCACATATCAGCAACGGCCTACCCTCTTTTAACATTGTAGGCCTAGGTGACAAAGCAATTAATGAATCAAAAGAGAGAATAAGAGCTGCATTGCATTTTATTGGTATGAGTCTTCCTGCAAAAAAAATTACCATTAATTTAGCACCAGCAAATCTTGAAAAAATTGGTACACATTTTGACTTACCAATTACAATAGCCTTATTATGCGCCTTAAAAATAATAGATAAGGCTAAAATAAATAATTACATAATATGTGGTGAGTTATCACTTGATGGCAGCATAAATCATACTAAAGCAATATTGCCTGCTGCAATCTATGCAAATAAATTAGAAAAAAGCTTAATATGCTCAGAAAAAAATGCCTATGAAGCATCTATCTCAGGAAATAAAAATATTTTTGTTTTTTATGGTCTAATTGATTTAATAAAATTTTTTAAAAATGAAATAAATTATAATAATAATCAAATAAAACCAATATCAAAAAAAATTAACTATCCAGATTTTGCCAATATAAAAGGTCTAGAAATAGCTAAAAGAGCTTTTGAAATAGCTGCAATTGGAAGACATAACATATTATTAATAGGCTCACCAGGCTCTGGTAAATCAATGTTAGCCAAAGCTATAAGATCAATAATGCCAGAGCCATCAAAGGAAGAATTACTTGAAATAGCAATGATAAAATCAATTACTTCAAATATTGAAAATAATTACAAAATTTTTGAAATACCTTTTAGAGCACCTCATCATTCTAGCTCAACAGCATCATTAGTTGGCGGTGGACAAAAAATTCAAGCTGGTGAAATAACAAAAGCTCATAATGGAATTTTATTTTTAGATGAGTTACCAGAATTTAGAAATGATGCATTAGAAAGCTTAAGGCAGCCTTTAGAAAATAAATATATTAATATCTCCAGAGTAAAAAATTCTGCAAAACTTCCTGCAAATTTTCAATTAATAGCAGCAATGAATCCATGTAAATGTGGTTATCTTCAAATAAAAGAAAAAAGATGTAGCAAAGCTCCTATATGCGGTGAAAATTATTTTAAAAAAATATCAGGACCAATATTAGAAAGAATTGATATTATCATAACTATACCTGAATATAAATATGAATTATTTGAAAATAACAAAGGAATAGGTGAATCATCTTCAGTTATTAAAAATAGAGTAATTAAAGCAAGAGTTAAGCAAACAGAAACTCTTAAAGAGTTAAAAGCAAAATATAACTCAGATCTAGAAATAAAAGATTTTGAAAATAATATTAAAATATCAGATAAAGCAATTGGAATATTAAAAAAAGCAAATGAAAAATATAAATTTTCGAACAGAAATAACATTAAAATACTTAGAGTTGCTAAATCTATAAGTGATTTAAATAATAATGATGTTATAGAATCTAAAGAATTATTAGAGGCATTAAATTATAAAATTAACATTTAATGTTTTATTTTAAAATTTCTACTTTTATCAATAGCATTTTTATGATATAATATGCTCAACAAATAAAAGGTAGAATATGGAGAAAATAGAAGCAACTAATAAAACTACAAATACAACTATTTCTTATAATGAACAATTACAAAAAGCTCTCAATGAAAATAATTATGAAGAAGCTAAAAGTTTAGTTAAAAATAATCATAAATGTGATGTTAATTTGGAATCGCAATACACAAGAAAAACTTTACTTCTTCTAGCAACTGAATGTCAAGATATAGATCTAGTTCAGCTCTTATTGGAAATAACAGAAATAAAAATCAATCACCAAGATCATAAAGGATATTCCCCTATCATTTTAGCATGTGAGCGTGGAAATCAAATTATTCTAGAAGAACTATTAAAAAGAGAAGCATCTATAGATTCTCAAACAAATAAAGGAAAAACTGCTTTAATGATTGCAGCTAAAAACGGAAATGAAGTTATTCTAAAAATGTTATTAGATCATGGAGCAAACATAGAACTAAAAGATATAACAGGAAAAACTGCTTTAATGATTGCAGCTAAAAACGGAAATGAAGTTATTCTAGAAATGTTATTAGATCATGGAGCAAACATAGAACTAAAAGATAAAAAAGGACGAACTGCTAGTGATTATGCAAAAGAAAGAAACAACAGTAGCATTGTGACAAAGTTATCAGAGTATGATAGTATTTCTGGATCTTGGTGTTGTCAAGCTTTAAGAAAAGAACAAAAACAAAGAACGGTTTAAAATAAAAGACAAAGTTTTATTGGTGACTTTTAGATTTAGTTTTTCGAATTTTAGCAAGTGTTTTATCCAATGATAAATCACTATTCTCAGAATCAGAATCTTTATAGGCTAACATACCATTTATTTCTGGTATAAATTCATTATCATCTGAATCAATAACATCATCTTGTAATTTTTCCTTTACCAATTTCCCCTTAATATCAGCTCCTGACTCGACATTAAGGTAGTTATAATGAAGAGATCCTTCAACATCACCAAATGAAGTAACAGATACATTTTTAGCACGCATAAATCCATTTACTTTACCATTTATTATCAAATTTTCTGCATAAATATCTCCTTTTATATTTGCTCCTTTACGAATTGTAACAAACGAACATTTAATATTACCTTCTACATTTCCCCCAATCTCAATGGAACCTTTACTTATTAAATCACCTTTAATATTTAAATCAGAAACAATTATCGATGGTATTGATCTAGCATTAGAAAAATCTGAAAATTTTACAATATTTGAGTTACCATTTGAAGATGGTTTCTTTTTAGAAAACATAACGACCTGCTTTAACAAATTTTTCGGGATTATATGGTTTATCATTATATCTCACCTCATAATGTAAATGTGGCCCCGTACTTCTACCACTATTACCTTGTAATGCTATAACATGGCTTCTATCTATGACATCTCCCTTCTTTACAAAAATCCTTTTTAAATGACCATATCTTGTGATAATTCCAAAACCATGATCTATTTCTACAAAATTACCATAATTTCCTTTCCTACCAGAAAATTTTACAACACCAGGTGCAGTAGAATATATCTTAGCTCCAAGAGGACCCGCAAAATCTGTACCAAAATGTTGCCCCTTACGTCTAGTTACAGGATCAATTCTAGTTCCATATCTTGATGAAATATAATATCTCTTCATAGGGGATTTAAATGGAATAGAATTAAATATTTTTTCAAGATGCATTAACTGACCAATATTTTCAGAGAAATGAAAATTCTCATCTAAATTCATTTCACTTAAATTAACAGTTGAGATATTATCAGTATCAGGACCACCTTGATTTTTAAAATCAGGAAAAGCTTCATTATTCTGTTTAGATATAATATTTTCATTATAATCTAGATTTTTAAATTTCAATCCCGTCATTGCAATTAGCTTTTTAAGTTTTGCTATACGCTCAGTTGCATTAACATTAATGTTATCAACTACTTTGTTTTTTATATCAATAGCAACTCTTTTATGAATATTATTAGCCCCAAATGGGTTTTTTATATCTTTGATATCATATGAAATATTTTTTCTTTCTGATTTTTTAGACCCCTCATTTTTATTATAATCAAATTCTTTAACAGTGCTAAAATATTCATTAAGTTTGACAAGATTACTTTGTAAATTATCTATTTTAGTTTGAAGATCTAGATTTATTAAGTTAGCTTGATAAACCTCAGCTTCTTTTTTAGAAACAATTTGTTTATAGGAAAAGTACTGTCCACTTGAAAAAGAAACCCACGAAATAAAACCAAAAATCCCAAAAAAAAGTAAAGCCTGGGTTGATGAAGATAAAGGATAATTCTTTATTTTATCATCTGTAATAACTAATATTCTTCTTTTGCAAAAGATTTTATCAAACATTTTTAATCAAATAGAACATCTAGTTATAACTGAAAAAACCACAATTAATCAAGTGAAAAATAAAAAAAATTAAAAAAACTCAACTTAGGGTTGTAACAAAAAACAATATTTACAGATAGATAGCTATAAAACTGACATTAATACAATTTTTGGTTGTATTGCTAACCTTTAGTCCCATAATTTGGAGCCTCTCTAGTAATTGTAATATCATGAGGATGAGATTCTTTTAAGGCAGCATTTGTAATTTTAATAATTTTTACTTTCATTTTCATAGCATTCAAATTTTCCTTGCCGCAATAACCCATAGAAGCTCTTAAACCGCCCACTAATTGATGCAAGACCTCAGAAACAGTTCCTTTATAAGGTACTCTACCTTCAACACCCTCAGGAACAAGCTTTTGTGTTTTCTTAACATCTTGCTGAAAATAACGATCAGCTGACCCCTTAGCCATAGCCGTTATTGATCCCATTCCTCTATATAATTTATATGATCTACCTTGATATAAAATTATTTCACCAGGTGATTCTTTTGTACCAGCAAGCATCCCACCAACCATTACACAATCTGCACCAACTGCGATAGCTTTTGCAATATCACCAGAATATTTAATTCCTCCATCAGCAATAACCGGTATTTTTTTTACCTTACAATATTTAGCTATATCTTGAATTGCTGATAATTGTGGCACACCAACACCTGCCACAACTCTTGTTGTACATATAGAACCAGGACCAATACCAACCTTTACCGCATCAGCACCTGCTTGAATTAATAATTTTGCGGCTTCAGATGTTGCTATATTCCCTGCAATAACCTGAATATCAAAATCTTTTTTAATTTTTTTTACCACCTCAATCACCCCCTTAGAATGACCATGAGCTGTATCCACAACTAATATATCTGCACCAGCAGAATATAAGGCCTCAGCCCTTTCATAAAAATCACTACCAACACCAACAGCAGCAGCTACCCTTAATCTACCTAAAGAATCTTTAGCAGCATTAGGGAATTCCTTAGATTTTTGAATATCTTTAACTGTTATTAAACCTACACATTCATTCTTAGAATTTATAACTAATAGTTTTTCAATTTTAAATTTCTGCAGTAATTCTTTAGCCTCCTTATCACTAACATCAGATGTCACAGTAACTAAATTATCTTTAGTCATTACATCGCTTACTTTTTTTGTTTTATCAGCAATAAATCTTACATCTCTATTTGTGATGATCCCTTTTAATATTTTATTTTTATTAACTACGGGTATGCCAGATATATGATGCTTCTCCATTAATTTAAGAGCATCACGAATAAGAAAATCAGGTTCTATAGTAATTGGATTTACAACCATACCAGATTCAAATTTTTTGACCTTAACCACTTCTTCTTTTTGTTTAACTATGGAAAGATTTTTATGAATACAACCTATACCACCATTTTGTGCCATTGCAATTGCCATCTCAGACTCAGTAACGCTGTCCATTGCTGCTGATATAATTGGCATATTTAGCTTAATTTTTTTGGTGATTTTAGTTGATATATCTACCTGATGCGGTAAAACTTCGGAATAATCAGGAACTAATAAAACATCATCAAAAGTTAAATATTCTTTAATTTCTTTCACTTATAACCTTAAATCTTTTGCTAAAAATAACCTATATTTCATTATTTGAAAGCAATTTATAGTATTAGTTGATATTTTATATTTTCAAAGCAGCGATAAAAGCAGATTGTGGAATATCTATTTTTCCAATTGAACGCATTTTTTTCTTTCCTTTCTTTTGCTTTTCCAGCAATTTTCTTTTTCTACTAACATCACCACCATAACATTTAGCAGTAACATCTTTTCGCATTGCAGAAACTGTTTCTCTAGCAATAATTTTTCCTCCAATTGCTGCCTGAATTGCAATTTTAAATAATTGCCTTGGTATTAATTCTTTTAATTTTTCACATAATGACCTTCCCTTCCTTTCAGATTGAGATTTATGTACAATTAAAGCCAATGCATCAACAGGATCCCCATTAACCATTATGTTTAATTTGACTAAATCACCTTGCTTATAACTATCAAGCTCCCAATCAAAAGAGGCATAACCGCTTGAAATAGATTTTAACCTATCATAAAAATCAAAAACAATTTCATTAAGTGGTAGCTCATAAACTACCATAACTCTGGATCCTACATAACTCAAATCTTTCTGCACACCTCTTTTATCTGTACATAATTGTAACACTGCTCCCAAATATTGTTCCTCAACAAAAATAGTGGCCTTAATCCATGGCTCTTCAATATGAGAGATATACACAGGATCAGGCATATCCGCAGGGTTATGAACTTCGATCATTTCAGAGTCATTTTTAAAAACTTTATATACAACTGAAGGAGCGGTAGTTATTAAATCCAAATTAAATTCTCTATCCAATCTCTCTTGGACAATTTCTAGATGTAACAAACCAAGAAAACCACAACGAAACCCCAATCCCAGAGCACCTGATGATTCTGGCTCAAATTCAAGACTGGCATCATTTAATTTAAGTTTAAATAACGAATCCTTTAATTTATCATATTCACCCTGATCAATAGGATATATACTACAAAATACAAAAGATTTAACCTCTTTAAACCCAGGTAACATATCAACATCTAAATTTTCATAGCTAATAGTATCTCCTATTTTGCAATCTGCTAAATCTTTAATAGAAGCATTGATAAAACCAACCTCACCCGCCTCCAAAAATTTTGCTTTAACTTTTTTGGGAATAAAATAACCAACTTCATCTACTTCATATTTTGCATCAGTAGCTAACATTTTTATTTTTTTATTAATCTCTAACTTACCCTCAAATATTCTTGTTAAGAGAATAACACCAAGATATGTATCATACCAACCATCAACCAATAATGCTTTCAAAGGTTTATCAACATCAACCTTTGGAGCTGGAATAAAATCAATAATAGCATCCAAAACATCTTTTATACCCTCACCTGTTTTTGCAGAACACATTACCGCATTAGAAACATCTAAACCAACAATATCTTCTATCTCCTTTAAAACCCGATCAGGGTCTGCAGCAGGAAGATCAATTTTATTTAATACAGGAATAATTTCATGATTATTATCAATTGCTTGATATAAATTTGCTAAAGTCTGAGCCTCAACACCTTGACTAGCATCAACAACCAATAAAGATCCTTCACATGCTGCAAGAGATCTTGAAACCTCATAAGAAAAATCAACATGTCCAGGTGTATCAATTAAGTTAAGATGATAAACTTCGCCGTCATTAGCCTTATATTCAAGCCTTACGGTTTGTGACTTTATTGTAATACCTCTTTCTCTTTCAATATCCATAGAATCAAGAATTTGTGACTGCATGTCACGTAATTCAACCGCACCACAAAATTCAATCAACCTATCAGCTAATGTTGATTTACCATGATCAATATGCGCTATTATTGAAAAATTTCTTATTTTTACTTTCATAAATCAAACAACAAAATCTTTACTTTATATAATTAATACCATTTAACAAATTATATATTTGATGTAATGGCAAACCCATAACATTAGAGACTGAACCAGAAACAGAAATTAAAAATTTACCCATCATTCCTTCAATTGCATAACCACCAGAACATCCCTCCCACTCTCTAGAAGAAATAATTTCTTCAATTTCTTTTTGACTAAATCTCTTAAATTTTAAAATTGATAATTCTGTCTTTTGTCTAAAAATATCTTTTTCTTTATAGCAAACACAAACAGAGCTGTAAAGCCTATGTCTTCTTCCACCTATTAGATTTAAATATTCTCTTTCAATATTATCATCATAGGTTTTATCAAGAACCTTATTACCAACAACAGATACAGTATCAGCAGATAAGACAATATCAGATGGATATTTATCAGATATTTTATGACATTTTTCTTTGGCCAGCCTTTTAACCATATTAATTGGTTTTTCAGATTTACCTCTAACTTCATCAATTTCAGCTGGTTCAATAATATCAGGGATAATATGAATTTGCTTTAACAAGGCCAAACGGGATTTTGAAGCGGAAGCCAATATTAAACGTGGCTTAGTCATTGATAATTATTTTTCTCTATGAGTTATTCTACCTTTAGTAAGATCATAAGGTGTCATTTCAACAGTAACGTGATCGCCAAGTAATATCCTAATTCTATGTTTACGCATTTTTCCAGATGTATGAGCCAAAATTACATGTTCATTTTCAAGTTCAACTTTAAACATTGTGTTTGGCAAAACCTCAATAACCTTGCCTTTAAATTCAATTAATTCTTCCTTAGCCATAAATAATTTTTTTTGTTTTTATAAGCATATTATAATATAAACTCAAGAAAATAGTTAATATAACTAAACATATAAATTTAACTTCTCTAAAAATAAATTTATATGTTCCTTTTCTTTATTTATTTCTAAAAAATTTTTAACTTGATTTAAAGCAGCTTCATAACCTGCCCTATTAATTAGAGAAAAATGCAAACTGTAGCTTAAATAAACCAAATAAGTATTTAAAACATCAGTTTCGCAATAATCTCTAATCTCTTGAATTTTACCATTATTATAAAGATCAAAAACAGTGCTACCATCAACATCTATTTTACCAGGATAACCAAAAACCTTACATGCTTCATCTAGCTTTAATCTTCCACAGGCGAAATAATCAGTTAATGTTTCATGCAAATCATTATGCCAATCTGAACTATATCTTTGCATATAATTATTCCATTTATCACCTAATTTATAAATAGATGAATTAATACCATATTTCATAGCTCTAAATTTTAAAACTGGCAAATCAAAAGCTCTACCATTAAAAGAAACAAGACGTGGAGTTTTATTTTCAAGATATTTAAAAAACCCCTTTACTAAATCCTCTTCTGTAGAATTTTCCTTACCCCCACTTCTAACATCTAATAGCTCGTATTCTTCAAAACCATAATCCCTATTAATTGCAACCTCAACAAAAGAAATAGCAACGATCTTATGAAATATTGGTTTTAAAAATACTTCATCAGGCTTTTTATCACTATCATGATAGGCAGCTATCTTTTTATGAACCTCTATATCACTTTCACTATCCATTTTTAACAGCCTTCTTGCTGATTCAATATCTGGAATAGTTTCAATATCAAATATAAAAATATTTTCTTTTAGCATAACTCAAATATATTAAACAATAACAATAAAACAGATGTTAAAAATAACAAGAATTTCTCTATTATTAATAATAATAACAATAAAACAAAGCTTTGCTATAAGCTTAATTAGAGATTCTCAAACAGAAAATTTCTTAAAAAACATCTCAAATCCCATTTTTAAGGCAGCAAATTTACAATCCAAAGTAAAAATACATATAGTCAACGATAAATCTATCAATGCTTTTGTAACTAATGGTAATAATTTATTTATAAATACAGGAACAATAACCTATTCAGATGATCCTCTAGGTTTGATTGGAGTTATAGCCCATGAAACAGGTCATATAACTGGAAATCATATCTCAAAAATCAACATTGATATGCAAGAAATTAACAAAAAAATGGCCTTAGGTTATATTTTAGGCCTTGCTACAGCAATAGGAGGAAATTTTGAAGCAGGTCAAGCAATCATGCTTGGTAATAATCATATTGCAGAAAGAAATTTTTTTAAACATAGCGTAAAACATGAAGAATCTGCAGATGAAACAGCTCTAATATTACTAGATAATTGCCAAATAAGCTCAGTTGGCCTTCTTAATTTTTTTAAAAAAATTAGAAACCAAGAAAAAATCTTCAGCGAAACCATCAATCCATTTACTAGAACTCACCCCCTATCAACCAGCAGAATAGCAAGAATTGAAAAACACATAAAAGAAAGCCCTTTTTCAACAAAAAAACTAAATGCTAAAATTTATTCAGAATATCAAATTATAAAAGCAAAATTAGAAGCTTTTCTTGATGATCCTGAAAAAATATTAGTAAAATACAACAAAAATACAGAACAAGATTTAATTGCTAGAATTATTGCTCACCATAGATTAGGAGAAAGTAATAAATCGCTTAAATTATTAAAAAAAACAAATATAAATAATCTATATATAAAAGAATTAAAAGGACAAATTTTATATGAATCAGGCCAAGCTAAAGAAAGTATGGAGATATTTTTAAATTTAACAAAAAAACTACCAAATGACCCATTACTTAAAATAGAGCTAGCAGGAGCTGTAATTAGCGCAAAATCTAAAGAAAATTATCAACGAGCTATAGATGAATTAAATAAATCCATTCTTTTTGAAAAAGAAAATGTTATGGCATGGGAATTTTTAGCGAAATTATACCATCATACTAATAATCAACTAATGTCATTTTATGCCCTGGCAGAATCCTCTTTTCATAAAAATAATTTTAATTTATCAATTAAATATGCAAATAAAGCAAAAGATCTCCTAAAAGAAGACCAAAACCCTAATTTACTATTAAAAATAGAGGAATTAATCAAAGTTAATAACAAAAAAATAAAAGAATAATGAAGAATCACAATTTTTTTTCACTAATAAATGATAAAGCAAAATATGTAATATTTTTCTTTATAATGATCACAATTTTAGCAAGCATTGGTTTAAAAGATTTTTACCTTGATGCATCATCAGATTCGTTATCACTTGAAAATGACCTTGATGTATCATATTACCAAAACAGCAAAGAAAAATACGGCTCTGATAATTTTCTGATAATCACTTACAAACCTGAAACAAGAATATTTTCTAAATTAATTTTAACTAATTTAGAGTTATTACAACAAAAATTATCCAAGATAAAAAATGTAAAAAAAGTCACCACAATATTAAACCTCCCCTTATTTAATAGCCCAAAAATTAATATAAGTGAAATAGGTGAAAAAAACATTAATTTACTTCATCCAAATGTTGACTTTTCAACAGCACCAAATGAAATTTTAAACAACCCACTTTATAAAGATAATTTAATCAGTAGTGACGAAAAAACAACTGCAATTTTAATTGAATTAACAGAAAATAAAGAATTTCATCAATTAAATAAGAGAAAAAACCAACTCCTAAAACAAATTACAAAAAACAACATTGAAAAATCAGAGCTTGCTGAAATTTATTTAAAAATTAAAAAAATCAACCGACAAACTCGAAAAGAACAAGACAATATAATAAAAGAAATAAGAGAAATATTAGACAATCATAAAGATAATAATCAAATTTATCTTGGAGGTTTACCAATGATTGTTAGCGATTCAATTGAATATATAAAAAGCGATATTAAAATTTTTGGCTTAGCAATAATAATAGTGATTTGCAGTATATCATTCTTACTATTTAAAAATCTGCGCTTTGTAATTATCCCCCTATTTTGCGCCACAATTGTCATAATATTATTATCTGGATATTTAGGATATAGCAATTGGCCAATTACAACCGTTTCAGCAAATTTTATTGCACTTTTATTAATTTTAACCATGTCTATAACCATTCATCTAATTGTCAGATATGAAGAAGAACTCCAAATAAATAATAATTTAACTCAAAAAAAACTAATAATTGCTAGCTGTCAAAAAATGGCTCTACCCTGTTTTTATACTACAATAACATCAATGGTAGCTTTTGCTTCATTAACTATTAGCTCTTTAAAGCCAGTTATAGATTTTGGCTGGATGATGTTTATCGGTTTAATAATTGCCTATATTTGCAGCTTTACATTATTTCCTGCATTAAATTCAATTTTAAAAAAAACAAAAATCAAAAAAACACAATATTCCCTAACCTTAAAAATAACAAAATTTTTTGCTAATTTAGCAATTCAGCAACAAAAAATTATTTTAGCCATTTTCACCATTATTACAATTATAGGTATCTATGGTATATTCAATCTTTCAATAGAGAATAGATTTATAGATTATTATAAAAAAGATACAGAAATTCATCAAGGCATGAAAGCAATAGATCAAGATTTAGGTGGCACAATACCACTTGATATAATCATAGATGCTCCAAAAAATTTTCAAAAAAAATCTAATTCTGTTAATATTTTTGGCCAAATAGATAATTCAAATAATATAACATCAGGCTATTGGTTTAACCCTGTAAATCATAGTAAAATAGCTCAAATACATAAATATTTAGAAGAAACTCCAGAAATAGGAAAAGTAAATTCATTATATTCAACCCTTGAATTAATAAAACAAATAGATAAAAATCTAACAAATAATAGTTTCAACCTAGGGCTAATTTATAAAAAGCTCGATCAAGACATAAAAAAACAAATTTTTACTCCATATATCTCTAATGATGGCAATCAAATCAGAATTAACAGTAGAATATATGAAACAAATCAAAATCTTAAACGTAATGAATTAATTAATAAAATAAAACATGACCTATCTAATCAATTAAAATTAGAAAAAGATCAATTTACTCTTACCGGCATGACTATACTCTATAATAATATCTTACAAAGTCTTTTTAAAAGCCAAATCTTAACTCTTGGGTTTGTTTTTCTAATTATATTTTTAATGTTTTTAATATTATTCAAAAATTTTTATCTTTCTCTAATTGCTATTATACCAAATATTTTTTCTGCTATTTTGATTTTAGGGATTATGGGAATATCTAAAATTTCTTTAGATATAATGACTATTACTATAGCGGCAATATCAATCGGAATTGCCGTTGACAATACTATTCACTATATTCATAGATTTAAAACTGAATTTAAAAACAGCAATAACATCAAAAAAGCACTCACAAAAACAAGTAATTCAATAGGAAGAGCTATTTTTTATACAGCAATAATAATTAGCTCAGGATTTTTAACCTTAACCTTATCAAATTTTATGCCTACAATCTATTTTGGAACCTTAACTGCAGCAGCAATGCTAGCATCATTGCTTGCTAATTTAATTTTGTTACCAACAATTATCACAATTTTAAAACCAAAAATTTAAATCTTAATAAATTTAAATATTTATTAAAAAATTAATCAAAACAGGTATCATGGTTTTTGTTAGTATAAACTAGATTAACAATGAGAGGTAAAAAGTTGAATTAAGGGGATATAAATACCCCCTTAATTCAGAGGAGAGAGATATGATATAATCCTATTATACACGTAAAGATTGATAATACAACCCCTAATTGTATTTTTTTTTATGCAGATTCTTTATTATATATTTCACCGCCTAAGATCTTGAATTCTGAGGACTTATTTTTCATTGCATCGTCCAGCTCACGCTTTTTCTTTGCATAATCTCTTACTTCTTCTGAAATTTTCATTGAACAAAATTTAGGACCACACATAGAACAAAAATGTGATGTCTTAGCATTATCAGATGGTAATGTTTCATCATGATAATCACGAGCCATCTCAGGATCCAAAGATAAATTAAATTGATCCTCCCATCTAAATTCAAAACGAGCTTTAGATATTTCATTATCTCTATGCTGAGCAGCAGGATGACCTTTGGCTAAATCAGCGGCATGTGCTGCTATTTTATAAGTAACTACTCCAGCTCTTACATCATCTTTATTAGGTAAACCTAAATGCTCTTTAGGTGTAACATAACATAACATAGCAGTACCATACCAACCTATTTGCGCAGCTCCAATTGCTGAAGTTATATGATCATAAGCTGGTGCAATATCTGTAGTTAAAGGACCTAATGTATAAAATGGAGCATCATAACAATGCTTTAATTGCTCATCCATATTTTCTTTTATCAAATGCATTGGCACATGTCCTGGACCCTCAATCATAACCTGGCAATCATGTTCCCAAGCAATTTTAGTTAACTCACCTAAAGTTCTTAACTCAGAAAACTGCGCTTCATCATTTGCATCAGCAATAGAACCAGGCCTCAATCCATCACCAAGAGAAAAACTTACATCATAGGCTTTCATAATTTCACAAATTTCTGCAAAATTCTCATATAAGAAATTTTCTTTATGATGCGAAAGACACCATTTAGCCATTATAGAACCTCCACGAGAAACAATTCCTGTCACTCTTTTTTCTGTCATTGGAACATATGATAACTTAACACCAGCATGTATGGTAAAATAATCAACCCCCTGTTCTGCTTGCTCTATTAATGTATCTTTAAAAATATCAAAATTCAAATCCTCAACTACCCCATTTACTTTCTCTAAAGCCTGATAGATAGGCACAGTTCCGACAGGAACTGCAGAGTTTCTAATAATCCACTCTCTTATTGAGTGAATATCTTTTCCTGTTGATAAATCCATAATAGTGTCTGCTCCCCATTTCGTTGCCCAGAGCAATTTTTCCACCTCATCATTTGCAGTTGAGGTAGTTGCAGAATTACCAATATTTGCATTAATTTTTACTAAAAAATTCCTTCCAATTATCATTGGTTCTAACTCAGGATGGTTTATATTAGCAGGAATAATTGCTCTACCTTCAGCAACCTCCTTTCTAACAAACTCAGCATCTATGTAGTCAGGAATATTTGCTCCAAAACCTACTCCTCCTTTAAACATAGCAGCTTTCTTTAATTTCTCTCTGCCCATATTTTCTCTAATTGCCACAAATTCCATTTCTTTAGTAATTATGCCCGCTCTAGCATAAGCAATCTGAGTAACAGCTTTTTTATCTTTAGCAGCATAAACATTAATATTGTCTCTGTTAAATCTTTCTATTTTAGAAATATGACTGAGACCTTCTCCATCATCTTTAGGATTGTAATTTCTACCAATAATTTTTTGCACATCATCTCTTTCTAAAATCCATTGCTGTCTTAATTTTGGCAATGCTGTTTTAATATCAAATTCTTGTTCAGAGTCAAAAAAAGGTCCAGAAACATCATAAACTTTAAAATTTCTTGGATTATCTTTTTCATCAATTGAAATATTACGAAAAGGAACTCTAACATCTTTAAATCTTTCACTTACTTCATAGATTTTTTTTGAATTTGGAAATGGTTTTAAAGAATTATTCTCTATAGAATTTTTGTTTTTCGGCATTTAATTTTCAAATATTAATTTGCTGTCTATCATATAGATAGATTAATATTTTCCAAGCAGATAATTAATGATTTCTAATCAAATAATAAAACAAGCTATTACTTAAAAAATAAATTAAAGGTAAAAAAACTAAGTTTAAATAAATTAAATATTCCACATAATCAAACCAAGCAGCAATATTAATATTAACATAAATTTCATTCATACTAGCCATCACCATAATTATTGGAGCAATTAAAAGAGGTAAAGCGATTAAAAATACTAAATAAGCTCTACCTTCTAATTTAAAAGATAATAAAGAAGCAAAAAATATAATTGCACAAATCAAAGGCATGCTTAGCAACAAAATTAGCAAAAAATATTTAATTAAAGGATTAAACAAACCAAAACCATAAAAAATAAATGGCAATAAAGCCATTTTCACAAGAATAGTTACCATTAAAAAACTAAAATATTTTGCCAATAAAAACTTTCCAATCGGAATATCCACAAAAAATATTTGTTCTAAAAAACCAGAAATATAATCTTTTCTAAACAATAAATCTAAATCCATAATTATAGCCAGGATTACAAGAGATAAAATTATCCCTACCCCGTAAATCTTATTATTTGATAGATTACTATCAACAGCAAAAATAAAAATTAATGCAGCTAAAATTAAAAAAATACCATTATTTATCACAGATCTTAAATCTGCTAAAATTTTTAATAACTCAAATTTAAAAATATTAAAAAACATTTACTTACCTAAAATCATCCAATGCAACATTAATAACATCCATAAAATCAATTTTTTTATGAGTAGTTAAAATTGTTATTCCTGCATCATTTACTTTTGCATTAATTAATTGCTTAACCTTAACTGTATTTTTGGCATCTAAATTATTAAATGGCTCATCCAACAACCAAATCTTACCAGGCATTATTATTAACCTAGCCAAAGCTACCATTCTAATTTGTCCCGCAGAAAGCTCTGTTATTTTTTTATTTTTAATTTTAGCTAAATCAAAATAGCTATAGGCAGAATCAAGTAAAATCTCATGCTGATAAATTTTTGCAAAAAATTTTAAATTCTGTTCAATAGTCAAATTTTTAACCAAACCATGCTCATGCCCTAAATATCTAACTTCTGATAAAAAATCATCATAAGCAGTATTTATTTCCCCTTCATAACCATCATCTAAGCCTGCAATTATTCTCAACAAACTAGTTTTACCAGAACCATTTTCACCGTATAAATTTACAATAGATCCAGGAAATATAGTTATTGATAAATTTTTATATAAAATTTCATTAAATGAAGAAGATTTTATTTTTTGTAATGAAATCATAATTTTTTATTTATTTTATTATAATAAATTTTAATATGTCTTTGACAAGAGTAGAGATAATTATTAAACCAAAATTAATTTAAAACTAGAAAAATGAGTAATCTACAAAAAATTACCTCCACATTAACAGTAAATAACAAAACCTATAAATATCTAGATTTTAAAAAAATAAGCGAAAAATATGACATAAAAATTCAAGATTTACCATATAGTTTAAGAATATTATTAGAAAACAATCTTAGAAACTCCAAAAATGACTTGGAATTTTCAAATATTGTCAAAAATTATAAAAACTGGTTAAAAAACAAATCAAATCCAGAAGAAGTATTATATTATCCAGCTAGAGTATTAATGCAGGATTTTACAGGTGTTCCAGCAATTGTAGATCTAGCTGCAATGCGTCATAATTTAAAAGAACGCAATGGTAACCCCAAAAAAATAAACCCTCTTTCTCCTGTTGATTTAGTAATTGATCATTCAATTCAAGTTGATAAATATGCAAATAATAATGCTCTTAAGGATAATACAGCATTTGAAATTCAAAGAAATTATGAAAGATATGAATTCCTAAAATGGGGCCAAAAAGCATTTGATAATTTCCGAGTAGTCCCTCCAGGAACAGGAATATGTCATCAAGTAAACCTTGAATATTTAGCATCTGTAATTACTAAAAAAACGATAGAAGATGTTGATTTTCTAATACCTGACACATTAGTAGGAACAGACTCCCACACCACTATGATCAACGGGTTAGGTGTATTAGGATTTGGCGTTGGAGGAATTGAAGCAGAAGCAGCAATGCTTGGTAAAGCCATTTCTTTACTAATACCAGACGTTATAGGATTTAAGCTAAGCGGAAAATTAAATGAAGGAGTTACTGCTACCGACTTAGTATTAACTATAACAGAAAAATTAAGAAAATTTGGAGTTGTTGGTAAATTTGTAGAATTTTACGGGGAATCAGCAGACCAACTTAAATTAGCTGACAGAGCCACAATTTCTAATATGTCTCCAGAATTTGGTTCAACTTGTGCTTATTTCCCTATTGATGATGAAACAATAGAATATTTAAATTTAAGCGGCAGAGATGAATCACAAATAAAAATAATTGAAAAATATAGCCAAGAAAATTTATTATGGCTCGATGATCAAGATAGGTCTTACAGCCAAACTTTAGAGCTTGACCTTTCTGAAGTAACTTCAAGCCTTGCTGGACCTAAAAGACCTCAAGATCTTACTAAATTAACAGAATTAGCTAGTGATTTCTGTAAAAATCTTGGTAATTACAAAGAAAAATTTCCTGTAGAAAGACAAAATTATAATCTACAAAATGGAGATATAGTAATAGCTGCAATTACTTCATGCACCAATACTTCGAACCCTTCTGTAATGATAGCTGCAGGTTTGGTTGCCAAAAAAGCCCTTGAACTAGGATTAAAACCAAAGCCATATGTTAAAACATCACTAGGACCAGGATCACAAGTAGTTGCTGAATATTACAATAAATCTGGCTTACAAAAATATTTAGATGAGTTTGGTTTTAATATTGTAGGTTATGGCTGTACTACATGTATTGGAAATTCTGGACCTTTAAATCCTGAAATTAGCAAAACAATTAAAGATAATAATATGCATGTTGCATCTATATTATCAGGCAATAGAAATTTTGAAGGCAGAGTTCATCCATTAACAAAATCAAACTATTTAGCTTCTCCACCGCTGATTGTAGCTTATAGTATCTTAGGTAATTTTAGAGATGACATAACTTCTAGCGCTCTAGGAAAAGATAAAAATGGTAAAGAAGTTTATTTAAAAGATATCTGGCCAAGTAACTCTGAAATTTCAGAAATATGCAACAAAGTAATAAACCGAGATATGTTTGTCTCTAAATATAAATCTGTATTTACAGGAGAGGAAAATTGGCAAAAAATAAAAATTGAAAATAGTGAAAATTTCAACTGGAAAGAAACTAGCACTTATATTCAAAACCCACCATTTTTTACAAAAGAGAGACTAAGCGAGATAAAATCAGCAAATATACTAGCAATTTTTGGTGACTCTATAACAACAGATCATATTTCGCCTGCAGGCGCAATAGCTGGTAATAGCCCTGCAGCATTATATTTAGCAGAAAATGGTATTTCACCAAGTGACTTCAATTCTTATGGAGCAAGAAGAGGTAATCATGAGGTTATGATGCGAGGCACTTTTGCAAATATAAGAATAAAAAATGAAATGCTTGATAATATTGAAGGTGGATATACCCTATTTGCTGGAAAAAAACTTTCAATCTATGACGCAGCCATGCAATATAAATCTGTAGGTAAGGATTTAGTAATTATAGCAGGAAAAGAATATGGAACAGGCTCATCAAGAGACTGGGCTGCCAAAGGTACATTTTTACTAGGAATAAAAGCAGTAATAGCAGAAAGCTTTGAGAGAATTCATCGCTCTAACTTAGTTGGAATGGGTGTCCTACCTCTAATATTTACTGAAAATCAAAATAGAAAAACCTTAAAATTAAGTGGCAGTGAAGAAATAACCATCAGAAATATTAATAACATTAAACCTTTAGGAAATATTGAGTGTGAAATTAAATATGAAAATGGTAAAAAAATTAACATTAAATTAAAGATCAGAATTGACACAGCTTATGAAATGAATAATTTTAAAGCAGGAGGAATTTTAAATTCCGTTGTGAATAATGCAATGCAACATGTAAATAATGAGTAAAATAGACAAAAACAAACTACCCTCACGCCATGTATCTATTGGTATGGAAAAAGCTCCACACCGATCATATTATTATGCAATGGGGCTTAGCAAAGAAGAAATATCACAACCATTTGTAGGCGTAGTAAGTACATGGAACGAAGCTGCTCCATGTAATATCTCTTTAAAAAGACAAGCAGAGGTTGCTAAAAAAGGTGTTGAAGTTGCAGGTGGAACTCCCAGAGAATTTTGTACTATCACTGTAACAGATGGAATTGCTATGGGTCATGAAGGCATGAAATCATCATTAGTCTCAAGAGAAGTTATCTGTGATTCTGTTGAATTGACAGTAAGAGGTCATTGTTATGATGCCTTAGTAGGAATTGCAGGATGCGACAAATCACTACCAGGATTAATGATGGCTATGGTAAGGCTTAATATTCCTTCAGTTTTTATGTATGGAGGCTCAATTTTACCAGGCAAATTCAAAGGAAAAGATGTTACAGTAGTAGATGTGTTTGAGGGTGTTGGAAGCTGCGCAAATGGTAAAATGAGCAAAGATGATTTAAGCAAATTAGAACAAGTAGCCTGCCCTTCAGCGGGATCATGCGGAGGACAATTCACAGCAAATACAATGGCCTGCGTAAGTGAAGCAATTGGACTTGCCATTCCAGGATCTAGTGGTGCACCAGCACCTTATGAATCTCGAGATGAATATGCTTATGAATCTGGTAAAATTGTCATTGATTTAATTAAATCTAATTTAAAACCAAGAGATATAGTAACCCTTAAATCATTAGAAAATGCAGCTACCATTGTAGCAGCAACTGGTGGCTCAACTAATGCAGCACTTCATTTACCAGCAATTGCTCATGAGTGCGGCATTAAATTTGACATTCATGATGTTGGTAAAATATTTAAAAGAACACCATATATTGCAGATCTAAAACCAGGCGGCAACTATGTTGCCAAAGATTTACATGAAGTTGGTGGAGTGCAAATTATTTTAAAAACATTATATGATAATGGTTTCATTCATGGCGATGAAATGACAGTTACAGGAAAAACCATCGCTGAAAATTTAAAAAATGTAGAATTTCCTGAAGCACAGAAAATAGTCTATCCAGCAAATAAACCAATTAGCCCCACAGGAGGTGTTGTAACTCTTAAAGGAAATCTAGCGCCAGAAGGAGCAATTGTAAAAATTGCTGGTTTAAAAAATTTAATCCATACTGGACCAGCTCGAATATTTAACTGCGAAGAAGAAGCCTTTAAAGCTGTTGAAAACAAAAAATACCAGGAAGGAGATGTTATCGTAATTCGTTATGAAGGACCTAAAGGAGGCCCTGGTATGCGAGAAATGCTTGCAACTACAGCTGCAATATATGGACAAGGCATGGGAGAAAAAGTTGCTCTAATTACTGATGGAAGATTTTCTGGTGGTACAAGAGGTTTTTGCGTTGGTCATGTAGGACCAGAGGCACAAGCTGGAGGCCCTATAGCTCTCATAGAAGAAGGTGATATTATCACAATAAATGCAGAAAAGGGTGAATTATCAGTTGATCTTTCAGATAAAGAAATAGAAAATAGAAAAAAATCCTGGAAAGCAAAAAAATCCGAATTTGGCAGTGGAGCCTTATGGAAATTTGCTCAAACAGTTAGCTCGGCAGAAACTGGAGCAGTTACTCATCCAGGACAAAAAGGAGAGGTAAAAATTTATGCTGATATTTAAAAATGACCAATCTATCTAAATTCCTAAATTATCTTGACCAAGCAAAATTTGATGCATTTATCATAAATTCAAGCAATGAATATCTTGATGAATTTACAGCTGAGCATCTTAATCGTTTAAAATGGCTCACTAATTTTTCTGGCTCAAACGGCATAGCAATAATATCTAAAACTCAAAAAATATTTTTTACAGATGGTAGATATTTAACTCAAGCAAAAAAAGAATTAGATCCAGAATTTACTATCTATGATCTTGCAACAATTTCACTTAAAAAATGGATCGCTAAACATTTACCTAATGATAGCAAATTAGGTTATGATTCACGCTGCTTTACAGCATTACAAATTAGAGACATCAAAAAATTCATCAAAAATTTTGGTATAAAACTATATAGAGTAAATGAAAATCCTATTGATTTATTATGGGAACGCAAATTTCCAATTAATAAAAATGCAGAAATAATCAATAAAAAATATACTGGCTTAATTGTAAAGGATAAAATTAAATCTATAGATTTTTTTAATAATATGACTGGTAAACAAGCATATCTCACTTGTGATTCAGCTTCTATATGTTGGCTATTAAATTTAAGAGGTTATGACAATAAATACACACCTCTTCTGCATTCATATCTTTTATTTAACAAAAGAAAAAGTTTTTTATTTACCAATAAAAACCTAATTAATGATGAAGTCAAAAAACATTTAAATGAAAATAAAATAGAAATTCTGGCACTAGAAGAAATTAATCAATTTTCTAATATTTGCGTAAAAAATAAAATAAAATTAGTGAATTTAGACCAGAATTATATTTCATATTATTTCTTTAGCGAATTAAAGCACAATAAAATCGAAATAAATAAAATCTTAGATCCAGTAATAAATGCTAAATCAATAAAAAATAAAACTGAAATAGAAAATTTAAAATCAACTCATATATTAGATGGCCTTGCTGTCACCAAATTTTTAGCTTGGTTTGATGATATTATTAAAAATAATGAGATTTCAAATCACAATGAATTAACTGTAAAAAATAAGTTATTAGAATATCGCAAACAACATAGTGAATTTTTATTTGATAGCTTTGAAACAATCTCTGCATGTTCAGAAAATGGAGCAATAATTCATTATTGTCCTAATGAAGTAAATAAAAAGATCATAGCTAATGATTCTTTATTATTAATAGATTCTGGAGGCCAATATAAATCAGCTACAACTGATATAACCAGAACCATAGCAACTGGTGATTATAGCAAGGATCACATACATAATTACACATTAGTTTTAAAAGGACATATTGCTTTAGCAACAGCAATATTTCCAAAAAATACGTCAGGTCATCAATTAGATTGTTTAGCAAGACAATTTTTATGGAAAGAGCAAAAAGATTTTAACCATGGCACAGGTCATGGAGTAGGAAATTTTCTAAATGTCCATGAAGGTCCTCACTCTATTAGTAAAGCAAATAACAACACAGATTTAAAACCAGGCATGTTAGTAACAAATGAACCAGGTTATTACGTAGAAAATAATTACGGCATAAGAATTGAAAATATCATGCTCGTAACAGAAGAATCAGAAAATTTCTTAAAATTTGAAACTGTAACTCTTGCACCATTAGAAGAAAAATTAATTGATTTTTCACTATTAGACCAAAATGAAAAAAATTGGCTAAAAAATTACCACAATAAAATTTATAATCTAATGGAAAATCATTTATCAGAATCTGAGAGATTATGGCTTGATAAAAAGAGAACCATTTATAATTAAAAATTTATATAAAAATAACAATGAACCCAAAATCTATATTTCTTTTTTGTATAATCATAATTTTCTTAAATAATTGTGGCTCAAATTTTAGTGATGAAAAAAGAAATTTCTATTCTTACAAACAAAAACTTTATCTAAAAGCATTAAAGAAAAATTATCCTACAGATGTAATCGAAAAATCATTTAATATAGTTAAATATTCTAAAAAACACGTAAAAAAAGATAGAAAACAATTCACAAAAAAATCTAGCTTTAACAGATATTACAACTTACATATAAACCAGCATAAAATTAATAAGGCAAAGAAAAAAATCAAAAAATATAATGTCTTATTAACAGAAATTGAAAAAAAATATCAAATACCAGCTCAATATATAGTTGCCCTATGGGGTATAGAATCAGATTTTGGTAATATAATGGGTAATAATTACATGTTAAATTCTCTTGCAAATTTAGCCTATGAAGGTAGAAGAAGAGATTTTTTTGAAAACGAGTTTTTTTCAAGCCTAGAAATAATTGAGAAGAATAACTTCCAACCCAAAAAATTAAAAAGTTCATGGGCAGGAGCAGTTGGTCAATGCCAATTCATGCCATCTACATATCTAAATTATGCAGTAGATTATAATAAAAACGGAAAAATTGACATATGGTATGAAAAACCAGATATATTTGCATCAACAGCAAATTACTTAGCTAAAATTAACTTTAATAATAAATTACCATTTGGTTATGAAATAAAATCAAATGATAAATTAATATCTTTTGCTAAAAAAAATAAAGATAAAAAAATATCTTTAGAAAAACTTATCAAAAAATTTAAAATAGAAAAAATTAACAATAGCAATTTTTCTGAATATGAATTAAAAGAAAAAATAGAGATTCTTTCATATGATGGCAGAATTTTTGTAAATTTTCAAAATTTCGATGTAATAAAAAAATGGAACAACTCCAATTATTTTGCTCTAACAGTTGGGCTTTTTGCAGAAGCAATAAAATAAAATTATTAACATTAATAATAATTCCCTTCATATCAGCATTTAGCTCATATAAAGGTCATTTTAAAATTGGTAACCCTTATCAAATTGAAGATAAATGGTATTATCCAAAAGTTGACTTAGATTACAATGAAATAGGTATAGCATCCTGGTATGGACCAAAATTTCATCGCAAAAAAACTGCAAATGGTGAAATTTTTAAAAAACATCATCTAACTGCAGCTCACCCTACTCTACCAATACCATCTATTGTAAAAGTAAAAAATCTTGAAAATGGCAAAACCATCAAGGTAAGGATAAATGATCGCGGTCCTTTTAAAAAGGATAGAATTATAGATATGTCAGAATATGCAGCTAAAAAGCTAGGTTTTGAAAATCAAGGAACAGCCAAAGTTAATGTAATATTTCTAAAAAAAGATACCATAAGATTACATAAAAAATTATTTGGTAAAAATATGCTCGCAAAATATATTAAAAATGACCACAAAGGAAATGATAATATAAATTTACCCAATGAAAAAACACTTAATAATAATATTAAAGAAGATCATTTAGATATAAATAATCAATATGATTTTTAACTTTCTATGCAAAAATATTTCATTACAGCAACTGATACTGACATTGGCAAAACCTATTATATTTGCAAATTAATTAGAACAATATTAAAAAACAATCAAACAGTTAAAGCAATAAAACCAATTATTAGCGGGTTAGATTTTAATAATCTAGCAACATCAGATTCAGGAAAAATACTTTATGCATTACAAGAAGAAATTAATAAAGAAAATATCCTAAAAATATCTCCTTTCTATTACAATATTCCAACATCACCTGATAGCGCAGCTTTTTTAGAAAAAAAACCAGAAATAAACTATAATAAGCTATTAAAATTTTGTAATGATTTTTTAAATAACAACTCGAATGATTTTGCCCTAATTGAAGGAGTTGGTGGTTTAATGGTTCCTATCAATTCAAAAAAATTAATTATTGATTTAATAAAAGACTTAAATATAGAAGTTATCCTAATTACCAGAAATTATTTAGGCACTAGAAACCATAGCTTAAGCGCAATTGAAATTTTAAAAACGAAAAAAATAAAAATAAAAAAAGTTATTCTAAATAATTTTGGAGATAAACAAGAAGATAAAGCTCTAATTATAAAATCATTAAAACAATTTACTGATTTAAATATAACTTCTATTTAAAACTAAGCTATTAACTTCTCTGCTATTTGAATAGCATTTAAAGCTGCACCCTTCATTAAATTATCAGCAACACACCAAAAGGAAACTCCATTCTTAACTGAAGGATCAATCCTCAATCTTGAAATAAATACCGCATCTTCTTTTACAGACTCAATAGGAGTAACATAACCCCCATCTTCTCTTTTATCAGCAAGAATAACTCCTTCCGCATTGCCTAATATTTTTCTTATTTTATTTTCAGTGATTTTATTTTCAAATTCCACTGAAATTGACTCAGCATGACCATTAAAAACTGGACATCTAACACATGTTGCTAAAACCTTAATATTTGGATCCATAATTTTTTTTGTTTCATGCATCATTTTCCACTCTTCTTTAGTAAAACCATCATCCATAAAAACATCAATATGCGGTATAAGATTAAAGGCAATCTGTTTAGTAAATTTCTTATTGGCTTTTCTTTGACCCATAAAAATAGCTTTAGATTGATCATATAATTCATCCATCGCTTCTTTACCAGCTCCTGAAACAGCTTGATAAGTACTTACAACTATTCTTTTAATTTTAAACTCATCATGCAATGGTTTTAAAGGAACTACCATCTGAATAGTTGAACAATTAGGATTAGCAATTATACCTTTATGTTTATTTATATCTTCTGGATTTACCTCAGGAACAATAAGTGGAACCTCAGGATCCATTCTAAATTCAGAGCTATTATCAATAACTACACAGCCTGCATTTGCAGCTATTGGAGCATATTCTCGAGAAATTTTTGAACCTGGTGAAAATAATCCTATCTCAGCTTTAGAAAAATCAAACTCACTTATATTTTCTACTTTTATTCTTTTTGAACCAAAAGATATTTCCTTACCTTTAGATCTTTCTGATGCTAAAGCATATATATTA
>CBFHSE010000018.1:0-29463 GCA_965658435.1 Rickettsiales bacterium
TAACCTTAGAATCAGGATCATGTTCTTTTTTCAATGATTCCGATTCAATTTTCAACTGAATAATTTTTCTATCTAGTTCATCTATTTCTTCTGGCTTACTATCAATCTCCATTCTTAATTTACTTGATGCTTCATCAATTAGGTCAATAGCCTTATCAGGGAAAAATCTATCATTAATATATCTTGCAGATAAATTAACAGCAGCAATTATCGCACCATCATTAATTCTAATTCCATGATGTAATTCATATTTCTCCTTAATTCCTCTTAAAATTGTAATAGTATCAGTAATTGAAGGTTCATTTATATGTATAGCTTTAAACCTCCGAGCTAAAGCTGGATCCTTCTCAATATATTTTCTATATTCATCCAATGTTGTTGCTCCAACACAATGAAGAGTTCCTCTGGCAAGAGCAGGTTTTAATAAATTAGATGCATCCATAGCTCCATCTGTTCTTCCAGCTCCAACTAAATTATGCAACTCATCAATAAATAATATTATTTCATTATCACTATTTTCAATTTCCTTAATAATAGCTTTTAAACGTTCTTCAAATTCACCCCTATATTTAGCACCAGCTAATAAAGCACCTAAATCTAAAGACATAAGCTTTTGATTTTTAAGAGTTTCCGGAACATCTCCTTCAGATATTCTTTGAGCCAACCCTTCAATAATAGCTGTTTTTCCAACACCAGCTTCACCTATTAAAACTGGGTTATTTTTTATTCTCCTAGATAAAACTTGAATAGTACGCCTAATTTCTTCATCCCTACCTATTACTGGGTCTACCTTATGTTTTCTGGCTAATTCGGTTAAATCATTAGCATATTTTTCTAATGCATTAAAGTTATCATCTGCATTAGCATTATCTGCAGTCCTACCTTTTCTTAATTCATTTATCACCCTATCAATATTATCATATGTTAAATCAGAGGCTAATAACATTTTAGAAACTGGACAATCTGAACACAAAATAGCTTGAAATAATCTTTCGATAGAAATAAATTGGTCAGCATTATCATTAGCTATTTTATCAGCCTTATTAAGTATTTTAGCTAAATTATTAGATATAAATAAACCACCACCTGAGACCTTAGTTATTTTATCCAGTAAAAATTCTAACTCCGCTTTGATTTTTTCAAGATTTCCCCCAGCAGAAATAATAATCTTCTCAATAAAGCCCTGATCATCATCAAGCATTGATTTTAAAAGATGTTCAGACTGAAATGACTGATTATCATTCGCTAAAGCATATGATTGAGCGTTTGATATAATTATTTTGGTTCTTTCTGTATATTTATCAAAATTCATAATTTTATTATAATATATTTATCATATATTTACAAAATTTATGAATTCAAGAGATTCTTAAAAAAGAAAATCTGAATCAGAAACCTTATAATTTTTATATAAAATATTATAAATCAAGGTTATTAACTGTAATTTAATATTATGTTTTACAGATAATTCATATGCTGATTTTGCAGTGGCAACACCCTCTGCAACTGTTTTTCTAACTGACATAATTTCTTCTAAGCTACTTCCCCTACCTAAATTATATCCTAAAGACATATTTCTTGATTTATTAGAAAGAGAAGTCAAAACCAAATCACCAATTGCGCAAGGCTCAAGCATAGTTATTTTATTCCCACCTAATTTAACAGCTAATTCACCTATTTCATTTAATCCTTTTGTCAATATAGCTGCTTTAGAACTTTCACTCAGCTCTAAACCAGCTGCAATACCAAGGGCTATAGCAACAACATTTTTAACACTTCCAGATATTTGAGCGCCTATAATATCATTACATATGACAGTTTTAAAATAATCATTATTTAAAAAACTAGCAATATAGTTAGCAATAGCAACATCTTCAGATGCAATAGTTGTTATGGCAGATTTACCAAGCGCTACTTCCTCAGCAAAATTAGGACCACTCATAACTAATATAGGATTATTAAAATATTTTTTTATAATATTTGATATTAGCTCATTATCCTTATTAACAATTCCTTTCGAGCATATGATGATGGGAACATCTAGAGGCATTTGCTTTGATTTAGCAATATCCTCTAAAATATTTTCTGTTAACTGACATGGCGTTACTAAAAAAACAGCCTTACTATTTGCTAACAACTCAAAATCATTAACTGCATTAATACTACTCTCTAATTTAACATTAGGTAAATATATTTTATTACAACTAGTGTCATTAATAAAATTAACAACATCTTTTTCAAATGCCCATAAATTAACATTAATTTTATTTCTAGCTAATAAATTAGAAATTGCAGTTCCCCACGCTCCAGCTCCTATTACAAATATATTCACCATATTATTTAATACCTATATTATGATTTCTATTTTAATTGATTCACCTGCAATCTTATTATCACTGTTAATTTTTTTATTATCAAAAATTAACTTATCTGCTAATGTTTGTTCTAATATATATGAATTAAACTTATTAATAACATCATATATTATATGATTAGATGAAAAAATTTTTACATTAATCCTATCATTAACATCTAACTTAGAATCCTTTCTAGACTGCTGAATTAAACGAACTAAGTCTCTTGCATATCCTTCTATTAGTAGATCATCTGATAAATCTATATCTACACCAACCAAACCATCAAGGGAATTTAATGATTGAAAATTCTCCATTTTAGGTACTAAATTAAGCTCAAATTCATCAGGCTGTATAATCTGATCAGAAACTAATAATTTATCTGACTCAATAGACCAGTTATTTTGCTTAACTTGTTTTACAATATCTTTCATTTTAGATCCTAATCTTGCCCCTAAAAGCTTAAAATTTAAATTAACCTTATAATCTGCTAAATCAACAATATTTGAAATAAAATCTATATTTTTCACATTTATCTCATCACAAATTAATTTGCTAAATTCAGCTAAATTCGCATATTTTTCTCCAACAATCATGACCTTATTAAGAGGTTGACGCGTTCTTATATTATGAGAAGATCTTAAACTGTGAGCATTATTACATATATCCCTTACCATATCCATTTTCTTAACTAATTCATTATTATCTTTAAAATTATCAAGATTTGGATATTCCTGTAAATGAACAGATATATTTTTATTATTTTCTAAAATTTTATATATATATTCAGAAATATGTGGAAGTAATGAGGCCATAGCCCTAACAAAAACATGAATTACACTATATAAAGTATTATATGCGGTAATTTTTTCTTTATTAATTTCACTTTGCCAAAATCTATCTCTATTTCTTCTGATATACCAATTATTTAATATCTCAAAAAACTCTGTAATGATATTATATGCTGCGGCAAGATCATAATTATTAAGATTATTTTGCATTAATAATATTGATGATTTTAATTTACTTAAAATATATTGATCAATAATATTATCTGATGAAAAATCTATATTAGCCTTAATTCCATCAGAATTAGCATATAGAATAAAGAAATTAAAACTATTCCAAATTGGTTTAATATTAAGTCTCAAACTATCTCTAAATAATAATCCATCCTTATCAATATTTAATTCACTACCCCTCATTACAGCGCTAGAACAAATTGCAAAACGCATGGCATCAGAGCCATAATTATCAAAAATTTCAAGTGGAGATTTATAATTTTTTAGTCTCTTAGATAATTTTTGAGATTTTTCATCTAAAATTACCCCATGACAAATACAATTCTTAAATGGAGGTCTATCAAATAATGCAGTTGACAAAACCATTAATGTGTAAAACCAACCTCTGGTTTGCGCAACGTATTCTACTATAAAATCAGCAGGAAAATTATTAATAAATTTATCCTTATTTTCAAAAGGATAATGCTGTTGGGCAAAAGGCATAGAGCCAGATTCAAACCAACAATCTAAAACATCAGTAACCCTTACCATCATTGATTTACCAGTTGGATCATCAGGATTTACTCTAGTTAATTTATCAATAAAAGGCCTATGCAAATTATCTATTTTAACGCCAAAATCTTCTTCCAATTCAGCAATAGAACCATAAACATCTATACGAGGATATTTAGGATCTGTAGATTTCCAGACAGGAACAGGACATCCCCAAAATCTATTTCGAGAAATCGACCAATCTCTTGCACCTTCTAACCATTTACCAAATAAACCATCCTGAATATGGTTTGGAATCCAATTAATATCCTTATTAAGCTCAACCATTCTATCCTTAAATTTAGTAACACTAACATACCAGGATGACATGGCTTTGTAGATTAAAGGTTCGTCACTTCTCCAACAATGAGGATAATTATGAATATACTGTTCTGTTTTAAACCAATTGCCTGATTCTTTCAATTTTTTAATAATTGGAATATTAGATTCAAAGACATGTAACCCTATAAAATCTTCAATTGGGTATGTAAATTTTCCAGCTTCATCAACAGGACAAATAGTTGGTATATCATTGTCCTTACATAGTAATTGGTCATCTTCACCAAAAGCAGGCGCAATATGAACCGCTCCAGTTCCATCAGATATATTTACAAAATCTGCATGATATATTTTATAAGAATTAGTTAAGTCATAATTTGAAATATTAAAAAAATAATTAAATAAAGGCTCATAATTTAAACCTTGCAAACTACTACCCTTAATCTCTTCTTTTATGTTTAATCTATCATTTTCTATTAATAAATCCTTGTATTTAGAGATCAATGCAGAAGCAATAATAAAATGTTCACCGTTCAATTCTATTATTGAATAATTAATTTCATTATTTATTGCCAAAGCTAAATTAGATGGAAGAGTCCATGGTGTAGTTGTCCAAACAAGAATAGATAAATTTTTATAATTAAATAATTCTTGATAATTTTTTAAACAAAATTTTACAGTTACTGCTTTACTCTCTTTTTCTCTGTAGGAATTATCAAGCCTAGTCTCAAAATTAGATAATGGAGTTTGACAAGCCCAAGAATATGGCATCACTCTTAAATCTTCATATAAATAACCTTTTTTATATAATTCCTTAAATGCCCAAAGCACAGATTCCATATAGTTAAGATCCATTGTTTTATAACTATTATCAAAATCTACCCACCTACCCTGTCTTAAAACATAATCTTTCCATTCAGATTGATATTTCATTACAGAATCGCTGCAAGCCTGGTTAAACTTATCTATTCCATATTCCTCTATTGCAACTCTACCAGATACAGACAATTCCTTTTCTACTTCCATTTCAACCGGTAATCCGTGAGTATCCCAACCAAATCTTCTTTCCGCCTTATTACCAATTTGAGTTTGATATCTTGCAAAAATATCCTTAACAAAACCAGTTAATAAATGACCATAATGTGGAAGACCATTTGCAAATGGTGGTCCATCATAAAACACAAAATTTTTGTTATTGTTATTAAATTGCTTTACAGATTCCTCAAAAACCATATTTTCCAGCCAAAATTTTTGTATTTCCTGCTCTAATTTTGCAAAATCGGGATTTGGATTTATCTTTGTGTAAAAACACTGTTTTAAAGACATGCACTTAACCTTTTTTTAGAGTATTCAAATTACTATATAGTGAATACAGTAAGATAAGCATAATATAGCTATATAAAAGAATTACAAGGTCATTTCTAGATAAAAAATACTCTCTAAAAACAAAATAAAAAATTATTAAGAACAATGATAATGAAAAAAAATAAATATTATTATATAAATTATTTTGTCTGCGAAAAGATGATTTCAAATAAAATATTACTAAGAAAAATGAAATTACAAATGAAAAGCTTGGCCATATTACTCTATGATGAAATTCATTTTTAAGATTTTTTGAGTCATATAAAGTTAAATGTGTTTTTTTAAAGAATTCCCAAATATACAAAGCTGATATTTTCTTTTGGGGCTTAGAAAGCTTTTCATTTTCATTAAAAAAATCTAGATCAGTAATATATTTTGAAAATTCAACATTTTCTATTTGATCATTATCATAATCTACCAATAAGCGTTTACCATTATTTAAACCAAGTAATAAATTATTTTCCTTTTTTATGATTTTTGCTTTATCTGAATAAATAAAATTATATTTATTATTTTTTAAATACTGAATAGCTATCAGATCATTATAAACTGAACCTTCATCTTTTTTATCAACATAAATAACTAAGTTATTATCTAACATATTAAAACTAGATTCACTGAGAACAGAAGTTAATATTATTGAAGCGACATCACGTTTCATATCGCTGATTTTCTGATAAGAAAAAGGAACTATTATAAAACTAAATAAATAATGAATAACAAGAAAGAAGGTAAAACAATAAATAAAAGGCCTAAGTAAAATAAAATTATTTAAACCAGAACTCTTAAAAACATACAGCTCCCTATTATTAATTAAATTATTAAATGTAAAGCTTATTGCAATAATCGCAATAATTGGTAAAAGAAAATCAAATAAAGTAGGTAGCAATAATATAGAAAGCAGGAAAAAATCAGCAAGCTTCATATTATTAACGGTTAACAAATCAATAAATTTTACTATTCTTGTTAGCCATATTATACCGAGTAATATAAACAAGGTTGTAAAAAAATATTTAAGATATTTTTTTACAATATAAACGACAAATAAATTTGAATTTTTCCAGTCAATCATAACTCAATATTATCTATTAATCTTACATTTTCAATTATTGCAGCAACAAATATCCTAGCATTCTTACTAATTTTAAAATTATAATTATCTAAATTATTATCTAATATATCCAAGTAATCAATTTTAGAAAAACCATATCTAAGTAATTTTTCTTTATAATTTGAAATTAAATTAATTAAATCAATATCTTGATTATCATTTATTACTTTTTTGATATCTTGTAATATACAATATAACTTAGGAGCAATATTTAAGCGCGCATTATCACTAAGCAAATTATTACGAGAAGATAGTGCAAGACCAGATTTTTCTCGAATAATATCTTGAGAAACAACATCAATATCATAATTTAAAAAACTAACTAAATTTTTAACTAAAACATATTGTTGGTAATCCTTTAAACCAAAATATACCTTATTTGGTTTTATAATATTAAATAATTTAATTAATATTAACCCAACACCATTAAAATGATCCTCTCTATCTATAGCACATAATTTATTATTTATAGATGAGAAACTAATATCACATGCAAAACCTTCTGGATAAATATCCTTAATATCTGGGTAAAATAGGTAAGAAACATTATGATTTTTTAGGATATTAATATCTGATTCTAAAGTTTTGGGATATGATAAAAAATCATTATCATCATTAAATTGCTTAGGGTTAATAAATATTGACACAATAACCCTATCACATTCAGAATAAGCTTTATTAATTAGGCTAATATGACCCGCATGTAAATTACCCATAGTTGGCACAAAACCAACAATTTTACCAGCATCACTAAATTTCTTTATTTTACTCCTAATTTGATTTATATTATTTACTATAAACTCATCCATTTATTATAAGTGAAAATTAATCTTCTAACACAATATAATGAACTAATAAAAACAAAAGAAATTTCCGCTAATAAATATCAATTAGATATATTGAAGAAATTAGACAAAATTAAAGCTACAATTGAGAATAATAGCTTGAGAATAATTAAGAAAAGAATTGATTATAATTCAATATTTATACATGGAGATGTAGGAAGAGGAAAAACATTTATTATGGATCTTTTTTATCGATCCATAGCAACAAAAAAAATTAGAATTCATTTTCACAATTTCATGGATGAAATTCATAAAGATCTTCATTTGATTAAAGATAAAAAACAAAAATATCCAATAAAAAAAATAGCAAGTAAATATAAAAAAAAATATAAAATAATATGCTTAGATGAATTTCATGTAACTGATATTGCTGACGCAATGATTATAGAAAAGATATTTAGAAGATTTGCAGAAAAAAAAATAATTATAATAACTACATCTAATAGACATCCAAAGTATATATATAAAGGTGGTTTACAAAGAGAAAAATATCAAGAATTTGTAAAATATTTAGAAAAAACTTCTTATATAATTGAATTAAAAGGAGATGATGACTATCGAAGTCAAAAAATTCAAATATTAGAAAATAATTACTATTATCCAATTAACCAAAAAAACATAAAAAAATATTATGAAATATTTGCAAATTTAACATCAAATGCAAAAACAGAAAAAATTACAATAGAGAACAAAGGTAGAAATTTTACAATAAAAGAAACTTCAAAAGATATTGCAATAATTGACTTTCAAGAATTTTGCTCAGGTTCATACTCTTCATCTGACTATAATAAGATTGCAACAAAATTTAAAACTATATTTTTAAAAAACATAAATATTATAGATAATAGAAATATTGCAAAGAGATTTATAAATATGATTGATATATTTTACGAACATAAAAATAATATTATATTTCTTGCAGAAACAAATTATGAAAGAATTTATGATGGTAATTCACATAAATTTGAATTTATAAGAACAATATCAAGAATAAAAGAAATGAAAAATAAAAAGTTACAATTTTAAATATTACTTTGATTAATTTTTAAATAACTCAAGCAAAGAATCTAACTCAGATTGTTTACATAAACCTAGTAAAACTGGATCTTTAGGCTGAATCTGCATCATATTAGAATGAGTTCTTGAACGAATAGATTCTATAGTAGATTTTGTAGTTCCAATTAATTTAACAATCTTATTATTAGGTATATCAGGATAATTTTTAACTAACCAGGCAATTGCATCAGGCTTATCTCTTCTTTTTGCAATAGGTATATATTTAACTTTCTGTTTATTCTTCTTATTTTCATATCCACTAGTTGGATTTAAAAGCTCTAATTTTACATCAGGATTTTTTTCAGCCTCCCTAATATTGGCTTCAGTTAATTGACCTAAAAAAACAGGATTTTGCCCCTCTAAATTTGTTGCTAACTCTCCATCTGCTATACTTTGAATCTCCATTTCATGCATATTACAAAAATCTGCTATTTGTGAAAAGCTTAAACTAGTGTTATCTATTAGCCATGTAGCGGTAGCTAATGGCATTAAAGGTCGGGACATTCTATAAATTAAAAATTTATTTATATTTTAAATGTAAGTAGAAAATTGTCAATTTATTGTTATAATATTATTAATATACTATTTAAAATGATCAAAATAATAATATTAACATTAATAATTACCTTTAATTCCTTTGAAATCTTCGCAAAGGAAAAAGAAAATATTACCGTTCTTGCACCCAAGAATATGTCATATCCTTTAAACGAAATAATGCAAATATATGCCAAAAATAAAAATATTTCTATGAGTGGTTCATTTGCCAATACTCAAAATAATATAAAAAAAATAATTGATGGCGAATCAGCTGACATAATTATTACAAATCATCCAGAATGGATCAAATATTTAAAACAAAAAGGAGTTATAAATGTTACCTCAATATCAAATTTGGTAGAAGATAAGCTTGTATTAGTAGCAAATAACAATTTTTATCAAAATAACATTAATAAAATAAAAAAACTTGATAATGAAAATAAGAAACTTAAATTTTACCAAAATTTAACAATTTTTATTACTGATTGGAAAATAGATATGACAGGCCTATATATTCATGAAGCAATAAAAAAAATACCTTATCTTTACAATGAAACAAATAAAATTATTGAAACTGAATATTTAAAACAAGAAATATCTGAAATTAACGATGCATTAGCAGTGATAAAATACAGCAATGCGTTTGATAGCACTAAATACACAATTATTGAAACAATTAACAAGAATTTTCATCCTAGATTTATTTATCAAATATCTATTATTGCTGGATCTAATCAAAATAAATCTAATAAATTTATATCATACCTAAAGTCAGAAGAAGCAATTGCAATTTTTAAGAAATATGGCTTTGAAACTAATTACAAATGATAGAATATATTAATTTAACAAATATAATTTCCCTAATTATTCTTGCATTAACATCCTTAATATTAATAAGAATATTAAGATTCATCTATAATTTTTTTAGATATATATATTTAAGTATTAAATATAATAAAAAATACGATAAAGAAACAACAAAACTATTAAATAGTAACAGCAATACAACTAATGAAATTAAAGAAAAAAATCTCAAAAAAGAGCAGGAATTAAAAATTCTAAATAAAAATAACAATAAACAAATAGAGATTAATGATGAAAGAATAATTACTGGCATAGCTGAACCAGTTGGTATATGGACACAATTTGTAACAGAACAAAAAATATCATGGCTTAAAGCTATGATAGGCACAAAAACAGATAGCAGGAATTTTTGGCAAGAAATGATTAAAGCACAACAACGTGCCCAAGGAAGAAACAAAGGTAAACAAAGATAATATTTACTCTATCAAAGAAATTATTATTTCATTTTGAATTTCCTTAACTATTGAAGATATTAATTGGCTTCTATAAGAATTCTTTGCATTCTCAATAGCATAATAATTATTATTTACATTATAATTAAAAGAATTTGAAAAAACCTTGTTAAAGATAGCTTTACATTTAAAAGTAGAATCGCAATTTTTCTTATATAATTTAGCATGAACGGACAAATTATAATTATATTCAGAAATTTCACCCTGACGATTAACTAACGCAATATTTGATGATTCAGAAACATCACTTAAATAAATAATATAATTATTATTATCTGAATCATATATATATCCTAATTCCTTTCTAATTTCATTATAGATAGATTTATCTCTTAAGCTAAGTTTAACATCATCATATAAAATTTTTATATTAAGATCCCTATCACTGTTAATTAAAGAATTATTCATAGGTTTTAAATTACAAGAAATCAAGAATAAGAAGAATATTAATCTCATTTAGCTACAATATTAACAATTTTACCAGGCACTATAATTATTTTTTTTACATCTAAATTATTTAGCTTCTTTTTTACTATTTCCAAATTTAAAGCAATTTCTTCATATAATTTTTTATCCGCATCTTTAGCAATCTCAAATGTATCTTTTAATTTACCATTTATTTGTACTGCTATAGTTAACTTATCATTTACGAGAAAATCTTTATTAACAGTTGGCCAGTTAAGAGATAAGATATTATTTTCCTCATTTACAAACATATTATAGATTTCTAATGCAAAATGTGGAATTATTGGAAAAAGCATTTGAGAAAAACACCTTATAGCTTCATTAATTAGCAAATTATCAACATCATTCCTAACTTCATAATCTAAAAAGTTATTACTTAACTCTCTAATCGTTGCAACAACCTTGTTAAATTGAAAATTTTCTATATTACTTTTAGCAACATCAACAGACTTATTAAGATCTATATATAATTTTTTCTGCCTTTTATCTAAATTATATATATCTATTTCAGCGTCAATAAATCTAACATTTAAAACAAATTTATAAATTTTATTTAAATATCTCCAGGCACCTTCAAGACCTTTTTCAGACCATTCTAGATCTTTTTCAGGAGGGGAATCAGACAACATAAATAAACGAGCAGTATCAGCACCATATGCATCAATAATATCTACGGGACTTACACCATTTTTCTTAGATTTTGACATTTTTTCAACTCTTTGAAAAAACAATTCATCACCTGTTTTTATATCAAAAAACTTTTTATTTTTTAACTGAACATTTGATATGTCAATATATTGGTCATTAGCATTCTTAAAAGATTGATTCGTAACCATACCTTGCGTTAACAATGATTCGAAGGGCTCGCTTATATTATGATAGCCAATATCACGAAGAGCCTTAGTAAAAAATCTAGCATATAATAAATGTAATACAGCATGCTCGATACCTCCTACATATTGATCAACAGGTAATAATTTATTTGCAATTTCCTTTGAAAATGCTTCCTTGCTATTTTTAGCATCTATATAACGCATAAAATACCATGATGATTCAAAAAATGTATCAAACGTATCAGTTTCTCTTAAAGCATCAGAACCACATTTTGGACATTTACAATTTTTCCAATTGGGATGAGAGTCTAAAGGGTTTCCAGAAACTGAAAAATCAACATCATCAGGTAAGGTAACCGGAAGATCAGACTTAGGAACTGTAACAATACCACAATTCTTACAATTAATAACTGGTATTGGACATCCCCAATATCTTTGTCTAGATATGCCCCAATCCCTAATTTTATAATTAACCTTAGCTCTACCAAATCCAGATTTTTCAATTTTTGAAATAACTTCAATTCTTGCTTCATCAACAGTTAATCCATCCAGAAAGCCAGAGTTAATCATTAAACCATCACCTAAATATGGTTTATTAGGAATAAACTCATTATTACTATCTTTTACAACATAATTTATTGGTAGGTTATATTTTTTAGCAAAATCATAATCACGCTGGTCATGAGCAGGGCATGCAAAAACTGCCCCTGTTCCGTAATCCATCAAAATAAAATTAGCTATATATATGGGTATTTTCTTTCCTTTGATAAATGGATGACAAACAGATAGCCCGGAATTAATTCCAGTTTTTTCCATTTTATCTATAGCAGATTGTGATATTGATTGTTTATTTGCTTCATTAATATATTTCCTAATTTTTTGATCAGTTTTAGCTAATCTACCAGATAAATTATGCTGAGGTGATATTGCAATAAATGAAGCTCCAAAAATAGTTTCAGCTCTTGTAGTAAAAATTTCTAATTTCTCGTCATTATCTTCAATAGAAAAATTAATCATAGCTCCAACAGATTTACCAATCCATTTTTCCTGCATATTTAACACAGATTTAGGCCAATTTTTTAAACTATCTAATTCGGCAAGCAATTCTTCCGAGTAATTAGAAACCTTAAGAAACCAACTTTTAATTTTTCTTCTCTCTATATCTGCTCCACTTCTCCAACCTTTACCATCTATAACCTGTTCATTAGCAAGAACAGTATTGTCAACAGGATCCCAATTAACATATGATTCCTTTTGATAAGCAATTTTATTTTTATACAAATCTATAAAAAATTCTTGTTCAAACTTAAAATACTCAGGATCGCATGTTCTAAGATTTGAGGACCAATCATAAGATAAGCCTATTCTATCTAATTGCTCTTTCATTATTTGAATGTTTTTTTCAGTCCACTCTCTTGGATGAATATTATGTTCAATAGCTGCATTTTCTGCAGGTAAACCAAATGCATCAAAACCCATTGGATGAAAAACATTAAAACCTATAGAACGTCTATATCTTGCAATTACGTCACCAATAGTATAATTTCTTAAATGTCCCATATGAATATTCCCTGATGGATATGGAAACATCTCTAGAACATAATATTTTGGCAAAGATGAATTATAATCAAAGCAATATGAATTAGTTGTAAGTTTTTGCCATTTATCTTCAACTGATCTAAATGGATAATTCGAAATTTCACTTAGCATAATGTTATTAGTATGTAGTCAAAGATGTATCTAAAAGTAACTGACTCGCAGAATCATAATCACCAAATTTTATTTTAGCACCTATTAACAAAACCTCTCCTTTATTATTCTTTGTCTTAAAATGATCAATAGTTTGAGTATTGATATGATCAATAGAATTAAAATCAAACATGTTTAATTCACCAAATAATGAAAAATATTTACTTAAATTATAATCTATAGCAAGCGAATATAATAAAAATTCTTGTTCTCTATATTGAGAAGTTAAATTAGATAAGCCAATCTTATATGGACCAAATTGATAGCCAATGCCCAATGTATAATAATCAGCGTTACTATCTCTGTAATTAACATCATTTTCATAAATAGAATCATTTACCATCATTAAGCTATCTCCCCAAATTCCATAAGAACCAGAGATTGAAAAATTACCATAAAAAATATAACTTCCCAAACTATAAGCAGATAAATCCTTTCTAAGAATTGAGTTATTGGTTCCAGAAGTAACGTTAACTATTTTTGCTCTCTCTGATGTAAGACTAAAAGCAATTCCTAATTTACCAAATTGTTCTACATAATTTAAACCAAAATCATAAATGTTTTCAACATCATTATTATAGAATAATTCATTTGCATTATCATAATATGAACTACCTCTATTACCACTATCTAAAGCATAAGAAAAACCATATTGAAAACCATAAATTCTAGGAGTGTAAAAAGAAAATCTTAGCAATGTTCTTGTATCATCAAATTTGTCTGCACCTGTAACCTCACTATAACCATGGGAAATTGGCAAGTCTGGTCTTATCAAAAAACCCATATTTCCTTTTCCACTACAATTTCTTACATCATTTTGAGCGTAATAATTACTACAATCATCAGCCCCATCTAATTTTTTAGCATCATATTGCAAACCAAAATCTGGTATATTTACATACTTCCACCATTTACCAGCAATACCACCTGTTCCACCAAAACGATAAGAAGCATCAAATTTCAATTTTTTAGACGCAGAATCAACATCTCCAAGCTCAAACCTACCAATATTAGATCTCTCCGTAAAAATATAGGCTCTTCTAACAATTAAAGATTCTTGTTTTGAATTATTTATAATATTTACATTATCATCATATTGATAATATGATTGTAAGGATGATTCGGCCATAACTCCGACTCTTGCACCATAGAGTAGCCCGGTATCATTTTTATCAATTAATAAAAAATCCAAATAATTATCACTCACTAAATTACTATCACCATCAATATGATTCTTATAATTTTCATCATGAGGAAAACCACCATTAGAGTAATCACTACTAAATTCAGGAATAGCTATATTGAAATAGAATTTACCTCCTAAATTAAATTCTGGTTTCGAGTCAGCAAATACATTAAAAGAATATAATAATATTAAAAATTTTATTACAAAAACAAACAAATTATACATATCAGATTATATAAAAATTCAATGCATATTTAAATTTCTATGCCAAAAAGTCCAGGATAATTTATTTAATTAATAAATTTAAAGCTTCTATATAAGTCTCATGTTCAATTTTATGAATTTTATGCTTAATAGAGCTTAAGTCATCATCTTTCTCCCTTAAAATTTTTTTTTGCAAAATAACATCACCTGCATCCATCTCTAATATAACATGATGGACAGTACAACCAAACTCTTTTTCATTAGCATTATAAGCATCAAAAATAGCATTTCCACCTTTATATTTAGGTAATAATGAAGGATGGATATTTATAACAGGTGATTTAACATTTTCTAAAAAATAACGCGATACCAAGCGCATATAACCAGCAAAACATATAAGATCATAATTAATTTTGTTAAGAAAATTTATTACTTCATAATCATATGATTCACGATCAGCGAAGTTTTTATTCTCAATAACAAAACTATCAATGCTATTTTCAGCAGCATATTTTAAACCATATACATCAGATTTATTAGAAAATACTGCTACGATATCTGCCTTTATAATATTATTTTTACAAGCATTTATTATTGCATTTAAGTTGGATCCTCTACCAGAAATAAAAACTACAAGCTTTGCTCTATCACTCATTATAAGTAATAAATTTTTTTAAAAATACAACTAATTACAACAAACATTTTTAACCAGCATAGCTGCTACTTCATAAGGATCACTATTAGCTCCAGGCCTTCTATCCTCAAAATAACCACAACCATTTAATTCAACAGTCTTTGGTATTCTAATCGAACAACCTCTATCAGCATTTCCAGCAGAAAAATCATTAATATTAGAAGTTTCATACTCACCTGTTAATCTTTCTTCTAACAAATGACCATATACATCTATATGTTCTTTATGAGTTTTCTCTAATTTTTTTACAGCTTCATTAATAGCAGCAATTCCTTTACCCTTCTTTCTGGTATATTTAGTAGAAAAATTAGTATGCATACCAGCACCATTCCAACTACCTTTCACGGGTTTATTTGCTAACGTAACTTCAACAGAATAATCTTCTGCAATTCTATATAATAACCATCTCGCTAACCATGTATGATCTGCAATATTCAGAACATCACATTTTTCTCCATCAATTCCTCTATAACCAATTTGGAATTCCCACTGACCAAGCATTACTTCAGCATTAATACCATATAACATTATCCCAGCATCTAAACATAATCTAGCATGCTCTTCAACAATTTGTCTGCCACTTGCTTGCTCAGCTCCCACTCCACAATAATAAGGTCCTTGAGGTGCAGGAAAGCCATTATCAGGCCAGCCAAGAGGTTTACCCATAGACATAAATGTATATTCTTGTTCATAACCAATCCATGGCTCAGCATCATTACCTCCATTTTCAAGATATGAACGTAACAAAGCTCTCTTATTTGATTTATGAGGATCACCATTTTCATCATTAACCTCACATAAAACCAAATAATTACCTAAACCTCTAATAGGATCATTAACAAAATTAACAGGTTTTAATATACAATCAGAGTTATCGCCTAATGCTTGGTTTGTCGAGGAACCATCAAAACTCCATTCACTAAAATCAGATAATAATACATTATCATAATCAGCGGGAAGAAATACTTTAGTTTTAGATCTCACTAAAGGAACAGGTAACGTTCCATCAACCCAAATATATTCAGCAAACTTTACATTAGACATTTATTTCCTCAAAAAATTTAAATCTTTAATACCAGAAAAGCATGATTAGTCAAGAAAATCAAAACAAGATTTAATCAAATAATTTCTCCTATAGTTTTTGCTTCATAATTGTATTCTTTTAGTAAATTAATTATATTTACTTCATTTACAGAAGAAGCAACAACAACCATACCATAGCCACAATTAAAAACTCGCATCATTTCTTTTTGAGAAATTCCTGAAACATCTTTTAACCACAAAAATAAATTCGACATTTCAAGATTAGAATAATCAATATTAAAACCTAAATGGTTAGGTAAGACCCTAGGTATATTTTCAAGAAAGCCACCTCCTGTAATATGAATAAATGCTTTTGCTAAATTATTTTTATGAATTTCTAAACATGGCTTAACATAAAGTTTTGTTGGTTTTAAAAAAACATCTTCATAGCTTTCTAAAGCAAACTCAGCTTTAGATTCATAAGAAAAATTATACTCCTCCATTATTTTTCTGACTAATGAAAAACCATTAGCATGCACACCAGATGATTCTATACCTATTAAAATATCACCCTTTTTAATATCCTCCTGCTTAGGCAAAACATTTTCTCGCTCCACCATACCAACGGCAAAACCAGCAAGGTCAAAATCTTTATTATGATACATACCAGGCATCTCTGCAGTTTCCCCTCCTATTAAAGCACAATTAACCTCTTTACAAGCTCTAGCAATAGAACTTATTACTATTACGGCTTGTTCATTATCTAACTTACCACAAGCATAATAGTCTAAAAAAAACAATGGCTCAGCACCCTGCACAACTAAATCATTAACGCACATTGCAACTAAATCCTGACCAATATAATCAAGTTTATTAGCATTTATAGCAATTGATAATTTAGTCCCAACACCATCAGTTGCAGAAACAAGCAAAGGATCCTTATAACCTGTTTTGGCAATATCAAAAAAACCACCAAAACCACCAATATTAGACATCACACCTGGCCTATCAGTTGATTTAACAGCAGGTTTTATATCCTCCACTAATTTATTTCCAGCATTTATATCAACACCAGAATTTTTATATGTTATATTATTTTTTACCAAACTTACCTCCTTCAGGAATTAAATAACCTATGGCTCTTAAATCTTCTTTAAAAACAAATTTAGCAGCCTTATTAATATCCTTAGATTTAACCTCAGAAATATTTTTATCCCAATTAAGAATATCAAAAATAGAAACACCAGTCGTATAATTCATGCCAATAATATATGCTAACGACTTATATGATTCTTTACTATAAAGAGACTCAATTAAAAATAATGATTTAGCTCTCTCAAGATCATCAGATTTAATCCTGTTATTTTTTAATTTTTCTAATTCCTCAGTAATAATATCCTGAATTTCATCCTTGTATTTTTCATGTTTTGCAACTACTGAAATTTCAAAAAAGCTCTGACCTCTAGATAAATCGCTGTAATTACTTGATACTGATAAAGCAAGATCCTTCTCTATTACCAACTTCTTATATAAAATAGAATTTTTATGTTCTGCCAGCAAATAAGAAGCAATAGCTAAAGGATATGTATGATTTTTATCCTTTGACAAAGCGGAAGGAGCTAAGTAAACCATTGATATCTCTAAATTAGAGCTATTTTTATCCTCATGAGTAACTAAATTATTTTTTACAGAGGTAACTTCTTTAATTTTATAAAAAGCCTTGCTTCCGCCTTTTTTTAAAGGAGAATAATATTTATCGACTAATTTTTTAACAGCTTCAATATCAATATCCCCTGCAATTACCAACACCGCATTATTTGGGTGGTAATATTTATTATAAAATTCCAAAGCATCTTCATGAGTTAATTTTGCAATATCTTCCTCATAACCTATTAATGGTCTTCCATAAGGAATTGATTTGCCAAAAATAGCCTCACGTAATTTTTCAGATAAGACTGCTCTTGGTGAATTATCCCTTCGCATTAACCTCTCTTCTAAAACAACATTTCTTTCTATTTTAGTTTGCTTGGGCTCCAAAATAATATTTCTCATTCTGTCAGATTCAATATCCATTATTTCAGAAAGATATTTTTTTGGAATAGTTTGATAATATGCAGTAAAATCATAAGAGGTAAAAGCATTATGAGATCCACCAATAGAAGAAACATAATTATCTAAATAATCTTTCGGATATTTTTCAGTACCATGAAATAATAAATGCTCCAAATAATGTGCAAGGCCAGTTTTTCCTAGTTTTTCATTAACTCCACCAACATAATACCATAACATATGCATAATTGCTGGCACTCTATTATTAGGAATTAAAATAACTTCCATTTCATTTTCAAGCTTATAATGCTCTAAATGATATTTAGCTGATTCAATATTAGGCTTTTTAAACATATCTATAAAAACAGAAAAATTAATTATAATTATTATCGCAATTATTGGAATCAAAAAAATTACTAATAGATTTTTCCATTTCTTCATAATTAGTTAACTTATTAATTTGAGCTCTAAACTCAGCAGAATTTTTCATTCCACTGCTATACCAGCCTAAATGCTTCCTCATAATTTTAACACCACTCTCCTCTCCATATAATGCAACAGAATCTTCTAACTGCAACTTAATAATTTTTAATTTTTCATTTATTTCGGGCTCAGCAACATATTCACCATGATTTATCTCTCTATCAATTTGGTTAATTAACCATGGTTTTCCATAACAAGCCCTTCCAATCATAACCCCATTAGCTCCCGATTGCAACAATGCTTCTTTTGCATCATTTGCCGTTTTAATATCACCATTAACAATAACAGGTATTGAAACATTATCTTTTACCTTTTTTACAAACTTCCAATCTGCAACCCCTTTATACATCTGACATCTGGTTCTACCATGTATGGTAATCATTTTTATACCAATATTTTCTGCCATATATGCCAAATTAGGAGCGTTCAAACTATTGCTATCCCAACCCATACGCATCTTAAGGGTAACAGGGATATCCACAGATTTTACAACAGACTCTAAAATTTTAATTGCGAGCTTTTCATCTTTCATAAGTGCAGATCCCGCATTTCCTCCTACAACTTTTTTTACAGGACAGCCAAAATTAATATCTATAATATCAGCACCTAAATCCTGATTTAATTTAGCAGCAACTCCCATAACTTCAGGGTCACAGCCTGCTAACTGTACAACATCAGGCATATCATTTTTTTTATCAAAACGACATTTTTGCATTGAATTTTTTGTTTCTATAATCATTGCCCTACTTGCAATCATTTCAGAAACAACCAATCCAGCTCCATATTTCTTAACTAATTTTCTATAAGGAAAATCACTTACACCTGACATTGGCGCAAGAAATATATTTGAGACTAAATTATGCTTACCTAAAGTGATCATATATAAATTTTTTACTTGATATAAATTATATATAATAGATTTTCAAGGCTAGATTAATTAAATATATATTTTCCACTTACGACTAATTTGCATCCAGTTTCATTACTGAAATTCCAAGAACCATCACCGAAATGACACGCATCACCCCAACGATCAACAATTACTGAACTACTAGCAATCAAAAGACCTGTTTTAGTAGCACCATCATCAAATTTATTATCTAAAAAATAAACTTCGCTAAGAGTAAATGGAGCATCATCTACTGAAGACCAACGTTCTTCATATAACATTGGATTATCAAGAACTATATTATTATAAGGATGCAAAGCATTTCCATAAGCACCAGACATAAAAACGCTTGTATAAACAATAATATCATAATTCATATATTTAGAATTATAGGAATTTTCAGTGTTATGATATCCATTTTCTTGACTACCAATTACACCAGAAAAACTTCCTTCAATCAAATCTGCTAACTTTAAATGTTGCCAAAATCTAAGCGATTCTACGCTAGATCTAGTAGCACTATCAGCATCCTGAATAATACCATCATTATTACCATTACATCCAGTAGGAGCAGCCGCATCACCACCACAACCATCTCCAAAATAAAAATAAGAATTACCAAAATCACCAGGAATAGTTTCGTATAATGTGTTAAATTGTTTAACAGCAACTCCAATTTGATTTATCTCTTTAAAAACAGATTTAAGTTTGAAATTTTCTAACATTTTAAAACCAGAACTAACTTAGAAAAACAACAATCCCATTATTATTATAACTATAGATATTTCAATCAAACTAAATGCTTTTTTATTCATATAAACATCCCTTAATTAAGAACCTTAATATATTAAATTATAACATAAAAGTAAAAAATAAACAAATTTACATTATTTACATTATAGTTTGACAGCAATTTTAATATTGCTAAAAATAAGCCAAAGAAAGTTATTGCATGTATCCAGAATCATCATTATTTATTACTAAATTTGTTACATTTCATACATGGATTGTTCTAGGAATTATTTTCCTTGCGATGATCTCATATTCATTAGAGAAAATATCGCTCGAGCTAACATCACTACTTACAATTACAAGCTTAATATTATTTTTTCATTTTTTTCCCTTAACTGATCACGGGGGAAAAACAACACTTAGCTCTGAGCAATTACTACATGGCTTTGCTCATCCTGCCTTAATCACTATAGTATGTCTTCTCATTATTGGGCAAGCAGTTATTCAATCCAATGCATTAAATGTGATACCTAAATTTCTAATGTATATCACAAGAAATAATGCTGCCATAGCAATTGTAATATCATTAATTATTGTAATAATAATTAGCGCATTCATGAACAACACTCCTGTTGTTGTAATATTTATCCCTATTCTTGCAGAAATAGCTAAAAAACTTAATATTTCCTCAAGTAAGGTAATGATTCCTTTATCTTATGCTGCAATTTTAGGAGGCATGATGACCCTAATAGGAAGTAGTACAAATCTATTAGTATCAGGTACGGTAGAATCAATGGGATTAAACCCTATAAAATTCTTTGAATTCTTTATTCCTGGATCAATTATGGCCGTAATTGGAATGACCTTTATAATTACAATATTGCCAAAAATCCTACCTGATAACATCTCAAAAGAACATGAATATCACGATGAAAGACCTTTTGTATCTCAGATTATAATAACTAAAGATTCAAATTTTGCAGAGACAAAGTTAATAGAAGGTACATTACCAAATTTCAAAGATATAACAATAAGAGTAATTGAAAGAGGTAATAAAACATATCTACCACCATTTCAAGACGATATGATAATAATGGAGAATGACATTTTAGCTATATCTGGTACTAGAGAGGAGTTATCAAAATTAATCTATAAAAAAACAGATATATTCATTAAAAATCTACATATGGGCAAAAATCAAATTAGCCATAATAATAATCTAAACGCAAGTGAAGCTAACCTTGCAGAATTAGTTGTAGCTCCAGCATCGCCATTAATTGGCCAAACTATAAGCAACTCTGGCATATATTCAAATTATAATTTCCCAGTAATTGGTGTTCAAAGAAAAGGAAGCTTAATCAAAAATAAAATATCTGAATTAAGATTAGTTGCAGGTGATGTTTTATTAGTACTCGGAGAAACAAATCAACTTTTTAATATCAAACAAAACAAAGATTTCATTTTAACAAAATGGGCAACCCAGCAAATTAATTCTATAAAAAAAATTGTTACTACATTAATAATATTTACATTAATAATTATAACTTCCGCCTTAAATATAATTCCTATAACTATATCCTCATTTACTGGTGCTGCTCTACTAATATTATTTAAAACAATAAATATAAGACAAGCAGCTAGAAGTATAGATAGAAACGTAGCATTAATGATTGTAGCATCACTAGCTATGGGAAGCGCTATGCAAGCCACTGGAGGTGCTGCCTTACTTGCCGACAACTTTCTTAAAATTACACTTGGTCTATCAAACCTAGGCATTATAGCTTTTTTCTTTTTATTCATGACATTAATGACTAATCTATTAAGCAATTCAACCACAGCTGTATTATTTACACCTATAGCTGTTAATTTAGCATTAAAACTTGGTATTGATCCAAGAATTCTTATTTACGGTGTAATATTTGCAAGTAATTGCTCTTTTGTTACACCTATTGGATACCAAACTAATCTTCTAGTAATGTCTCCTGGAAGATATAAATTTATTGATTTTATGAAAGGTGGAATTGCTTTAGCATTGATTATGTGCTTCTCTTACACAATGCTCGTTAAATATTATTTCTAAGAAAATTATCTAGCTAGTCCTTCATTGCTACCAGGATATCTAGAAGATAAAATCCTACCTTGATAACTATCTAATCCAGCATCAACAATCTTATTAATATCCTTTATTGATTTCTCTGAAGCACTTATTTTATCTGATTGCACATCTAATACATAAATAGATGCTGATAAACAAATAAACGCAAGAACTATACATAATGGTAACAAACTTCCTGCAAAAACTGCTGCTACTGCAAATCCAGCAAAGCCACCATTGCATATAGCTGAACCAATCATCATACGACTTCTATCAGCTAAGATATCTTCTCTATATTCTTCCTTACTCTTTCTAGGAGCTAATTTACTTAATATTTCACCATCATTATATCTTAATAATGGATGTTCATTATCTGCTAATATTTCACCTTTTTCTTCTACTACCCTAGCTCTTGCTTCTGCCTTTATAGCTCTTTCTTCTGCTTGTTTTTGAGCTGCTTCTTCTGCCTCTTTAGCTGCTTCTGCTTCCTCTTTAGCTTGTTTTTGAGCTGCCGCAACTCTTGCTTCTGCTTCCTCTTTAGCTCTTTCTGCTGCCTTTTTATCTGCTTCTGCTGCCGCCTTAGATGATTCTAATTGTTGTTGAGCTGCCGCAGCTTTTTCTTCTGCTGCCGCAACTCCAGCTTCTGCTGCCGCCTTAGCTGCTTCTACTTCTTCCCTAGCTTGTTGTTGAGCTCTTTCTTCCAATGCCGCCTTAGATGATTCTAATTGTTGTTGAGCTGCCGCAGCTTTTTCTTCTGCTGCCGCAACTCTTGCTGCTGCTTCCGCTCTAGCTGCTTCTGCTTCTTCTTTAGCTCTTTCTTCTTCTTCCGCTCTAGCTGCTTCTAATTGTTGTTGAGCTGCCGCAACTTCTTCTTTTGCTCTACTAGCTTCTTCTTTTGCTCTACTAGCTTCTTCTGCTTCCTCTTTAGCTGCTTCTGCTTCCTCTTTAGCTTGTTTTTGAGCTGCCGCAACTCTTTCTTCTGCTTCAGCCTTAGCTGCTTCTAATTGTTGTTGAGCTTTTGCTTCTGCTGCCGCTCTAGCTGCTTCAGCTGTCGTAGCTCTTTCTTCTGCTACCGCAACTTGTTGCTGAGCTGCTGCAACTTGTTTTTGAGCTTCCACTTGAGCTGCTTCTGCTGCCGCTTGAGCTGCTTCTACTTCCGCCTTAGCTGCTTCTAATTGTTGTTGAGCTTTTGCTTCTGCTGCTGCTTGACCTGCTTCTGCTTCCCTAGCTTGTTGCTGAGCTACCGCAACTTGTTGCTGAGCTGCTGCAACTTGTTTTTGAGCTTCCACTTGAGCTGCTTCTGCTGCCGCTTGAGCTGCTTCTACTTCCGCCTTAGCTGCTTCTAATTGTTGTTGAGCTTTTGCTTCTGCTGCCGCTTGACCTGCTTCTGCTTCCCTAGCTTGTTGCTGAGCTACCGCAACTTGTTGCTGAGCTGCTGCAACTTGTTTTTGAGCTTCCACTTGAGCTGCTTCTGCTGCCGCTTGAGCTGCTTCTACTTCCGCCTTAGCTGCTTCTAATTGTTGTTGAGCTTTTGCTTCTGCTGCCGCTTGACCTGCTTCTGCTTCCCTAGCTTGTTGCTGAGCTACCGCAACTTGTTGCTGAGCTGCTGCAACTTGTTTTTGAGCTTCCACTTGAGCTGCTTCTGCTGCCGCTTGAGCTGCTTCTACTTCCGCCTTAGCTGCTTCTAATTGTTGTTGAGCTTTTGCTTCTGCTGCCGCTTGACCTGCTTCTGCTTCCCTAGCTTGTTGCTGAGCTACCGCAACTTGTTGCTGAGCTGCTGCAACTTGTTTTTGAGCTTCCACTTGAGCTGCTTCTGCTGCCGCTTGAGCTGCTTCTGCTTCCCTAGCTTTTGCTTCTGCTTCCACTTGAACTGCTTCTGCTGCCGCTTGAGCTGCTTCTGCTTCTTCTTTAGCTCTTTCTTCTGCTTGTTTTTGAGCTGCTAGTACTGACGTAATTTGTTGTAGAGCTGCCTCTTGAGCTTCTTCTAATGCCGAAACTTGTTCTTCTACTACCCTAGCTTTTGCTTCTGCTTCCACTTGAGCTGCTTCTGCTGCCTCTTTAGCTGCTTCTACTGCACTAGCTCTTTCTGCTGCATGTTCAATTTGATCAGCTAACTCAAATGAATCATTGTTTACAAGTTTTAAATTATCTTCCAATTCTGCAATATGTTGATCACGATCTAAAATATCTTGAATACGAAAATTAAGATTTCTTTCGTACAAATCACATTGATCTTGTGCTAATGCAAATTTTTGTTCTGCTGCCTCTCTAGCTGCTTCTGCTGCCGCAGCTCTTGCTTCTGCTGCCCTAGCTGCTACTGCTTCTTCTTTAGCTCTTTCTTCTGCTGCCTCTCTAGCTGCTACTGCTTCCCCAACTTCTTGCTGAGCTTGTGGTCCTTGAGTTCCAGCTTCCAATTCAGCAACCCTAGCTCTTACATGTCCAACAGTCGTATTACTCGTATCTCTCATATATCTCACATTAATCATTAATTTTATAAAACTTTAAATATTATACCATATTTTAATAGCTATATCAATGATTTAGGCTGTTTTTTAAACTATTTAAAAATAATTTCATAAAATCCTCATAATTTGACTTAGTAGCTAAGGAAAAATACAAGAAATTATGATCTATAGCTAATAAATTAAGCTGCTCTTTAAATTGCCTTATCATATTTTTATATTGCAATGCAGCATTATTATCAGAAAAGTCTAAATATTGACTGTAACCTTGATAATTACTTAATTTATAAGTACCAGATCTTGGTGGATTTACCTCAAACTCATCATAAATATCTAATAAAATAATATGTTTTTTCTTAGCTATTTCAATCAACAAACTCTTAAAATCAGCAGAACACTCGCTAACTAAACGATTAAAATCAGTAATAATTAGCAAAATACCATTAGAATTTAACATATTTTTATAATTTAATAAAATATTAGCTAAATTATTAGCCTTATTTAAATAGGACAAACCATGATCTTTACATATAAAATCAAAAGCTTTAAACATAATATTTTGTGAATTATGCTGTTGTAAAAAATAATAATTTTTAAGATTTTCTCCAAAAAACCAATAGCTTAATTTTTCTTTATTTAAGGAAGCTGCAAAAGACATAATAGCAAGAATCTCTGCAGCTATAAAATATTTAAATCTTGCAAAACTTGCAAATTGCATATTAGGTGAAATATCCATAATAATATCTAAATTATTTTCCTTTTCAGTTACAAATTCCCTAATATGAACCTTACCTGTTCTGGCTGTCACATTCCAATCTATATTTCTTACCTCCATCCCATATGAATAATCACGAATATTATCAAATTCTAAACCTTGACCCTTAAATTTGGTTTTAAGCAAACCAGCAAAATTATATTGATTTGCTGTTTTATAGTTCATAAATTTAACAGCCTCATTTTTTAAAGATATTAAATCTTCTAAATTAGGAGTACGCATTTATATTATAAAAATTATTCATAATAAATTTATTATAAATAATCTTAGAATATGCAAGATCTAAAAATTACAACAGATAATATCTATGACATTTATACAATAGAAAATGCCACATTGTTTCCGTTATCATTTACAAGTAATATAATAATAATTGCAATAATAATAACCTTATTATTAACAATATATCTAATAAAATTAGCAAATAAAAGAAAGAATAAATGGCAATATAGCGCAAGAAAAAACATTAAAGAAATTTCAAAAAACAATGAAATTAAAGCACAAATATTATTTGTACTAATTAAAAAAATAGCCTTACATAAATATAAGCGTGATAAAATTGCAAAATTAGATAATGAAAAATTATTTGATTTCCTAGCAGAAAAGAGTGAATTTAACTGGAAAAACGAAAAAAGACATTTTAAGAACATCTATTCACAGAAAAAAAACCTTTTAGCAACAACAGAAATTAAGCATATTTTACATGAATTAAAAAAATGGCTATAAAATTTTACAATATTCATTTCTCTAATCCCGAATATCTTATTTTTTTATTATTACCTTTGATTTTTATGTTTTTTACAAAAAAATCAAAAAACCAACTATATTTTACAGCACCTAATCTTGAATTACTTAGCAAATTCTATTCTAGCAAAAAAGCAAAATTAAATATTAAAAAATTTCTTTATTTTTATTTTTGCTATTTTTTATTAAATATCGCTCTTATAAACCCCAATATTATTAAAAATAACCAAGAAACTAACATTAATGGCTATGATTTGATGATTTTAATCGATCTATCCAACTCAATGGCAGCTCTAGATTTTTCTAATAAAGAAAAATTAATAACCAGGTTAGATATAAGCAAAAAAACAATTAATAATTTCATTAATAATAGAACATCTGATCGCATTGGTATTATAATATTTGGTAAATATGCCTATTTAGAAAGCCCATTAACAATCGACAATATAAGCCTAAAAGGAATAATTAAAAATTTAGAAATAGGTCAGGTAGGATTTGAAACTGCAATTGGCGATGCCATTACTTTAGCGGTTGATAGCTTACATAAAAAAACAAAAAATTCACAAGCAATTATTCTATTAACAGATGGAGAAAATACAGCAGGATATGTAAAACCAATAATTGCAGCTAAATTAGCAAAAGAAAGAAACATTCCTATCTTTACTATTGGAATAGGTGGAGATGGTGAAGCACCATTTATTGATAATTATGGTCAATTACAATATGCAAATATTCCCCTAGATGTTAAAACATTAAAAGAAATATCACATCTTACAGAAGGTAAATTCTATAACGCAAAATCACCTCAAGAATTAGAAAATATTTACAAAGAAATAGCCAAATTAACAAAAAGTGAAATAACAGAGCATAATTTTATAAAATTAACACCAATCTATCATTACTTTATAATATTATCCTTAATATTTAGCCTTTTATATTTCATAATAGCAATTATCAAAAATAATTATGTTAGAAAATTTCCACTTCAATAAAATTGAATATTTACTTCTCCTAACATTAATTTCTTTTATTGCTCTAATATGCAATAAAAGAAAATTTAATAATAATTTCATAGATCTACATAAATATTCTAAATTAGCTTCTAATGAAAACCTCAAATATCTCTTAAAAAGAGCAAATAATAATCTTTATAAAAAATCTAACATTTTAATTTTCATTTTTCTAAGCTTAATAATTCTTTCATTAGCTCAACCAAGATGGAAATATGAAGAAATAAGCGCAGAAAAAAGCTTTAATAATGTAATAATATTAATAGATAGTTCAAACTCTATGAATGTATCAGACATTGCTCCAACAAGATATAAATATGCAAAAGAAAATATAAAAGATATTATAAATAATGTAGAAAACATAAGAGCCTCAATAATTGCATTTACTGAAATACCCTACCTAATAAGCCCCCTAACCTCCGATAAAGAAGCATTAATAAATAAAATCACAAATCTAGAATTAGATAATTTTTCAATTCAGGGCAGCAATATAAATGAAGCATTAAAGAAAGCATTAGAACAATTTAAAAAATTAGATCTAAATAATAAAAATATAATTATCTTAAGCGATGGAGATTTCACTAAAAATATTGAGGCAAAAATTCTTAGTAAAATTAAAAAAGAAAATATAAATTTATTTATTGAAGCTATTGGCACTAAATATGGCGGACCAATATTTAAAAATGGAGAAAAACTAAAAATTAACAATAAAGAAGTAATAGCAAAATTAAATCAAGAAAACATAGAATTAATTGCAAACAAAACAAATGCAACAATAATTTACAAATCATTTAATAATGAGCACTTAAATATATATTTGAATCATTTTAAAAAAATCAATTCAGAAAGCACAAATTTTAAAAGTAAAATCTGGTCAGAAGCTTTTTTTATTTTTTTAATTCCAGCAATGATAATCTATGCTTATTTAATGCGTAAAGTTACATTTTTATTATTTCTTATAGCTCTTTTTAGCTTTGATTCATATGCTTTAAACCTAAAAAACAACTCTCAAATTGCAGAAGAATATTTCCAAAAAGAAGAATTTGCAGAAGCAGCAAAAATTTATGAAAATAAATATAATAAAGCTGTTTCACATTATAAAAATAAAAATTTCACAGAAGCTATTAAAAATTTTGCAATAATTAAAAAGCAAAATTTAAAAACAAAATATAATCTTGGAAATAGTTATTTCATGAATAAAGAATATGAAAAAGCAATAAAACAGTATAAGGATATATTAAATGAACATCCAAACCATAAAGAAACAAAACATAATTTAGCAATCGCAGAAAAATTATTAAAAAAAACTAAACAAAAGGGAAAAAAAAATAATGAAGAAACAAAAACAGATGATAAAAAAAATAATGAAGAAAACTCAAAAATTGAACAATTAAAAAATATGATAAAAAACACACCTCATAATTTACAAAAAGCAAAAATCAAAAATATTGAGAGAAAAGAAAAATATAAAACATTAAACCAAAAACCATGGTAAAAATACTTATATGCATTTTATTAATAATTAGCACTAATCTTAACGCAGCAGAATTTTCTGCAAGAACAAGTAAAGAAATATATAATATTAATGAAGAAATTGAAATTATCCTAACATTAAGTAATACAGAACGTTATCATAATCCAGATATCTCGCTTT
>CBFHSE010000019.1:0-28383 GCA_965658435.1 Rickettsiales bacterium
TTCTTTTTGTTCGTGGTCTATTATATTTGATAAGTTTATTAAATTTAAGATTCTTAATAAAAGAGCAAGAAAATTTAACTCTGAATATTGGTCTGGTGTTGAATTAATGTCTTTTTATGAAAAGTTAAAAAATAATGATAACCATCCTTTTTCACATTTATTAATAACGGCTATTAATGAATGGCAGTTACATGATGATAAAGACTTGAAAGATAATTACAAAAAAGAAAGATTGAAGGAGAGAATTTATCAATCTATGATGATTGCTAGAAATAGAGCAGTTAATAGATTAGAAAAAAATATCAATTTTTTAGCAATTATTTCATCTTCCTCTCCTTTTATTGGTTTATTTGGAACTGTTTGGGGAATCATGAATTCATTTGCTGCTATAGTTGACGCAAAAAATGTAAGTCTTGCCGTTGTTGCTCCTGGTATTGCTGAGGCTCTCTTTGCTACAGCTATTGGTTTGTTTGCAGCAATTCCTGCTTTGATTTTTTATAACATATATGTTAATCATTTAGATTTATATAATTCAAAATTAGAGGATTTTTCATCTGAAATGTTGAATTTGTTATCTCGTCAAATGGATAAGATTTAATGATTTATAAGGCTAATTATACTTCGATAGCTGATAGAAGGGCAAGGAGAAAAGTAAACGCACATATAAATGTAACACCTTTTATTGATGTAGTTCTAGTTTTATTAATAGTTTTTATGATATCTGCGCCATTAATGGTTAGTGGAGTAAATGTTAGTTTACCTTCTAATAATTCGGCAAAAGCAATATCTTCAGAAACTCCTTTTACATTAACTGTTAAAAATACAGGTCAGATTTTTTTTGAGGATAAAAATATTAAGTTTTCTGATGTTAAAGATTTTGTTAAAAAAAATGTTTTAAGTGTAAATAATCGTATTTACATAAGGGGTGACAGTAATGTAAGTTATGGAAATATAATGAAAATTATAGCAGAAATCAACTCAATAGGTTATAATAAGGTATCACTTGTAACTGAAACTGATATTGATTAGATTAATGTATAAGAGTTTTATATTATCATTATTATTTCATTTTTTTATAATTATTTTTCTGTTTGTAATATTGCCTAAATTTTTTACAAAGAAAAATAATATTGAAATAGCCGTAGATATTATATCTGTTGAACAAGTAAAACCTATATTAAACCCTAAAGATATTATTAATCAGAAAAATACTGATAAAATAAGAGAACCTATTCCTGATAATAAAATAAGTGATGATAAAATACCTGCTCCATTTGAGAATAAGGAGGAGTCTAAGAAGAAGGAAATTAGCAAAAAGAAGCTAAAAAAAATGGAGAAACAGATTAAAAAAACCGTTGATCAATTAAAATCTGATATAGGTAAGGCTGTAGAAGATGGTTCTGATCAGAAAAGCCAAGATATAGGAGATATATTAAAGGAAGTTAAGCGTATTCAGGGTGAAGAAAAGGAGAGGTTTAACAGAGAAAGATTTTTATATGGAGATAATTTAACAGCATTAGAAGAAGCCAATATTAGAAAACAAGTTAATTTTTGTTGGAGTAATATTATTAATAAAATATTTCTAAAAGAAGATCTAAGTGATATTGAGGTAAGAGTAAAAGTTTCGTTTGATAGTGAAGGATTTGTGAAGAATGTAGATTTTAGTGAAGATATGCATAAATATATGGAGATTGATAATGATTTATATAGAAAATTGGCGGATAGTGTAAGAAGTACATTTCTTAGATGTAAGAAAATTGAAGCTATGCCAAAATCTAAATATAGTAAATGGAAGCAATTAGAATTTGTTTTTAGACCTGAAGCTATAAATTAATATATGATCAAAAATCAGTATAGTTATTGCATAATTAAATAATTTTGTAATAATTATATTCTAATCTTACAAGGTATCAAAAATAGCTATTTATTTACACCACAATGATCTTCCCAATGACCTAAAAATATCTTCAAATGAAGTTGCTATTGATACAGAGACGATGGGTTTAAATATTAAGCGTGATCATTTATGTGTGCTTCAACTATCTTTTGGAGATGGAGATGCTCATTTAGTTAAATTTAACTGTAATAAATATGATAGTCCTAATCTTAATAAAATTCTATCAGATGATAAAATAACAAAGATATTTCATTTTGCTAGATTTGATATAGCTGTTATTAGATATTACTTAAATGTTAATATGAATAATATCTTTTGCACTAAAATTGCTTCAAGATTATCTAGGACATATACAGATTTTCATGGTTTAAAAGATTTATGCTCAGAATTATTAGGGGTATCTATTTCTAAAGCCCAACAAAGTTCAAATTGGGGGGCAGAGGAATTATCCAATGCACAAAAAAAATATGCGGCTCAGGATGTACTATATCTTCATGATTTAAAAAATAAATTAACTGAAATGTTAGAAAACTCTGGAAGATTAGCTCTAGCAAATGAATGTTTTAAATTTTTAAATTATAGAGTTGATCTTGATTTAAATGGTTGGGATGGTCTTGATATATTTAAACATTAGTTAAAATGTCTAAAAATTATATAAATATTGCACAGAATGTTATAAAAAAAGAAATACAGGGTTTAGAAGAGGTTTCTCATTATTTAGGCAGTGAGTTTATAGAGTTAATTGAACTTATATTAAATATTAAGGGTAGGGTTATTTTAAGTGGCATGGGAAAAAGTGGTCATATTGCTAATAAGATATCTGCTACATTATCTTCATTAGGAACTCCATCCTATTTTATTCATCCTGGTGAAGCAAGTCATGGTGATTTAGGAATGATAACTAAAGATGATGTTGTTTTTTTACTTTCAAATTCTGGAGAGACTAAAGAGCTATCAGATATTATAAATTATTGTACAAGATTTGATATTAAATTAGTTGCTCTTGTCAGAAAATCTTCATCTTTGTTAGTATCTGCTTCTGATATAGCTATTATTTTACCAGAAACATCTGAAGCATCCTCAATTAATGCGCCAACAACATCAACAACTATGATGTTAGCATTTGGTGATGCCTTAGCAGTTACTCTAGCAGATGTTAAAGGTTTTTCTCAGGATGATTTTGGTGTTCTTCATCCAGGTGGTAAGTTAGGTAGTCAATGTATTAAGATTATTGATATTATGAGGGATATAAATATAACACCAATTTGTGCAGAGGATGATAATGTCAAAAGCGTAATTAATAAAATATCGGAATCAAAAATTGGAGCAGTAGCAGTTTGTGATTCAGTTAAGAATATTATAGGTGTTATTACAGATGGTGATTTAAGAAGATATTTTGCAAATAGTGATATGACAGGTTGTGCATCTAGTATTATGAGTAAAAATCCTAAATTAATAAATGTTAACTCTCTAGCATTAGAGGCAGTCAATATTATGAATAAATATGAAATAACAGCTATCTTTATAGTTGATGATAAAAAGAAATTAGTTGGAGTTTTACATTTACATGATTGCTTTAAAGCCGGAATTATATAAAAAAAACTATATTAAGATATATTATCTTGAGAAATATACTAGAATTATATTTTATATATTAATATTACTCTTTTTATCATATCCGATTTATAAGAAAATATTATCTTTGAATTCTGTAAAATCTTTTCTTATAGTTAAAGATCAATTGGGTATGATTGATGCAAAATTCAAGCAAATTGATGAGAATGGTAATATTATTGAGATATTTGCAGATAAGGCTATTCATAAGGGGCAATCAATATTAATTTTTGATAATATAACTGCTACAAATAATTATAATAATAACCAAATAAATCTTGTGGCTGATAGAGCTGCATATAATAAAAATAATAAGGAATTATTTTTTAATAATAATGTTCATATATCACAGCAAAATGATTTTAAATTAGTATCAAGAGAATCTATATATAATATATCCAAATCTTTAATAAAAGGTAATGCAAAGATTGAGTTTGAAAATTATGTGGGTAGATTTTTAGCTGATTCATATGAGCTTTTTACGGAGAAAAAATTATATTATTTTAATGATAATATTATAATATTTTTAAATTCAGATAGGAAAAATGCAGAAATATCCTCTAATAGTATTATTGTTGATGATAGTAATTTTGTAATTATTGCAAATGATAATCCTAAATATAATGATCATGAATTATTCTTATCTGGAGATGAGTTAATAATTTATTATAAAAGAGATATTAATAAACAAATTATAATTGATAATATTTTAGTGAATAATAATGTTAGGGTAAAACATAAAGACTCTATTGTCACTGGTGATAAAGCAGTTTTTTATAATGGAATTAATGAGATTGAGATAATTGATAATGTTAACTTAAAACAAGAAAATAATTTATTAAAAGGTGCAAGGTTAAAGTATAATTTATTAGACTCATCTATTAGAGTTTTAGATTCAGATAAAAGCAAACTAGAGTTAAAATATGAAAAAAAATAAATTAGAAGCTATTAATATCCATAAATCTTATGGTAAAAAGAAAATTCTTAAAGGTATTAATATTGAAGTTAATTCAGGAGAGGTAGTAGCCTTACTGGGTCCTAATGGAGCTGGTAAAACCACTTTCTTTTATAGTTTGATTGGTCTTGTTAATTCATCAGAAGGTCAAATTATGTTAAATAGTGAAGATATTACTAAATATCCAATTTATTTGAGAGGTCAAATGGGCCTTGGTTATTTACCTCAAGAAAATTCTATTTTTAGAGATATGTCTGTTGAAGATAATATATCTACAATTTTAGAGATAAAATATAAAAATAATTCAGAAAGAAATCAAAAATTAGAAAAATTACTAACTGAATTTGGTATCAAGAAAATTAGAAAATCTAATGCTCAGTCATTATCTGGTGGGGAGAGAAGGAGGGTAGAAATTGCTAGATGCCTTGCTTCTAATCCAGATTTTGTTTTACTTGATGAGCCATTTGCTGGTGTGGATCCAATTGCTGTTGCAGATATAAGAAATTTAGTTTTACATTTAAAAGATAGAAATATTGGTGTTATTATTACAGATCATAATGTAAGAGAAACATTAGAGGTTGTTGACAGAGCATATATTATATTTGATGGTAAAGTTTTATGTGAAGGTAATCAAAGAGAGATATTATCTAATGCTAAGGTAAAAAAATATTATTTAGGTAAAGATTTTAAGGCTTAGTTGTTATATTCAATCCAATCAGCATCAGATGCATCATTATCAGTTTTAATTTTCTTAATTATGTCCCCATTTAGATTAGTGATATAGAGGTTTGAATAATTTGATTTGATATTTGATTTTTTTGGATTCATACGTGTAAAAATAATAAACTTGCTATTAGGCGCCCAACTAGGTGTGTCGTCTTTATATGATTTTGTTAGGTTTTTTACCTCTAAGTTATTCATATTTACAATGCCAATATGTGATTTTCCTCGATGGGTTTTTGTGTAAGTAATATATTTGCCATCTGGTGACCATCTTGGAGTGGAATAATTACCAGAGGTAAAATTTATTTTTTTTAATTTTTTAGTCTCTATATCTAGCAAATATAATTTTTGTGCTCCATCACGATCGGAGCTAAAAATGATAGTTTTATTATCGGGAGAAAAATCTGGTGATGTATCAATTGCAGGATGATTTGTTAGTCTTGTCTTTTTTTTATTTATAAAATTATATATCATTATTTCGCTATTTCCTTCAAATGATGAACTATAAGCTAACATTGTGCCATCCTTACTAAAGCGTGGTGCAAAATTAAGTTTTTTATCTTTTAATAATTTTTTAGATTCTTTTTTCTTTAGATCGTAAATAAATAGTTGTGGTAAATTATTTTGATATGCAAGATAAACAATATTTTTACCATTTGGATTAAATCTTGGAGATAAAATTAGGTCATGTTTGATATTTAAGTAACTTATATCATCGTCATATATGTTCTTAATAGCAAGTTTGCGTTTTCTTTTTAATGCAGAGCCATGTTCTGATATATATAATATTTTCGTGTTTTGATAACCATTAATACCTGTATAATATTTAAATATTTTATCAGATATTAAGGCTGCTATTTTGCTAGCTTGATGCTTATTTTGTAATTGATAATTTTCCTTAAATATGTTTTTTTGGTGAATATGATCGTAAAATATTATATCTGCATCATAGGAATTATAGATATTTTTTTTTACATGAATTTCTAATTCGCCATAATAAAAATTTTGAGGGTTTCCTTCATTTAATTTTTCAAATGAGCTTGCTTTATCATTGGCAATAGAAAAGATTTTTGTTGAATATAGCTGTTTCTTGATGTTTTTATTTATTTTATAGGCAATATTTCTGCTGCTAAACTTATCACCTGTTATTATTGGTATATTAATATCAATTAAATCTTCATTACCTCCATATATATTAATAGCTGCGCTATATGAATTGTTAATATATTGAAAAAATAATAAAATTATTAATATTACTTTTATTTTCTTCATAGAGATAAAGAGCTATTATAAATATCCTTAAGGATATTAATTGTTATTTCTTGGCCATCGATAATTATATTATCCGCTATAGTTGATCCTAATTTTGTTATTTTTATATTTTTGGAGTTTGCTAATTCGATGATTTCTTTATTTTTATTAGTGGTTATTATATATCTTCCTTGTGTTTCAGAAAAATAATACTCTTCATCAGTCAGAGAATTGCTAATATTTTTAATATTAAATCCTATATTATTTATAAAACTCATTTTTGTAAGAATTGTAATTAAGCCACCATCTGAGACATCATTTACAGAGCTTATTAAATTTTTGTTAATAAGATTTGAGATGAAATCTGCATGAGATTTTTCTGTTTCAAGATGCACCTCAGGTGAGTTACCAGAAGATTCATTTAATATTTCTGTTTGAAAAATTGATCTACCTAATTCGCTTTTGGTTTCTCCAATAATAAATATATCTTCGTTAATATTAGTTAAATAATTTTTTATTATTTTATTTATATTTTTTATATATCCAACAGCACCAATATTAGGACATGGTTTTATTGCTTTGCCATTTGTTTCATTGTAAAGAGATACATTTCCTGAGATTACTGGGTATTTTAAAAATTTTGATGCATCTCTAATTGCTTCTATTGATTTTACAATTTGTCCCATTATTTCTTTTCTTTCAGGATTTCCAAAATTCAAGCAATTTGTTATTGCCATTGGTTTTGCTGATAATATTGTTAAGTTTCTATATGTTTCGCATACCGCTTGTAATGTTCCTGCATAAGGATTTGCTTCAACATATCTTGGTGTGCAATCTGTTGTTGCTGCAATTGCTTTGTTTTTATTATGAATTTTTACTATTCCTGAAGCAATATTTTGAGCTTTAATAGTGTCATTCATTACAGCATTATCATATTGCTCATAAATTTGATGTTTCGATGCTATGTTTGGATTTGCAATAATCTTCTTTAGAGAATCTATTATATTTATTTCTTTATTTTTATTATATTCATAATTTTTATGTTCTTTAGGTTCTATCCATTTTCTGTCATATTTTGGTGCTGAGTCTGATAACGGATTTACTGGTATGTTAGTTACAATCTTGCTGTTATGCTTTAAGATAAGGTGTTTACTATCTGTTATTTCACCGATTGTACTGCAATCTAAATCCCATTTCGCAAATATTTCTTTTGCTAAATTTTCTTTATTAGGTTTTATAACCATTAACATTCTCTCTTGGCTTTCTGAAAGCATTATTTCATATGGTGTCATATTTTCTTCTCTTACAGGAACCATATCTAGATCTATCTCTATACCAGTACCTCCCTTTGCAGACATTTCAATAGAAGATGAGGTTAGTCCAGCTGCTCCCATATCTTGAATTGCTATTATTGCATCTTCTTGCATTAGCTCTAAACATGCTTCTATTAATAATTTTTCTTTAAATGGATCACCAACCTGTACAGTAGGCCTTTTTTCTGATGACTCATCATCAAATTCTTGGGAGGCCATAGTTGCACCATGGATGCCATCTCTTCCAGTTTTGCTTCCTACATATAAAATTTTTGAACCTATTTCTGATGCTGCTGAATAGAAAATCTTATCTTTTTTTGCATGTCCAATACACATAGCATTAACTAATATATTGCCATTATAAGATGAATCAAAAATAATATCCCCAGCTATATTTGGAACACCTACACAATTCCCATAACCAGAAATCCCGGCACTGACTCCATTTAAAAGAAATTTAGTTTTTTCATGAGAATATTCACCAAAGCGTAATGAATCTAAAATTGCAATTGGTCTAGCACCCATTGTAAATACATCACGCATTATTCCTCCAACTCCAGTTGCAGAGCCTTGATAAGGTTCAATAAATGATGGATGGTTATGACTTTCCATTTTAAATATAATGGCATCATCATCTTCTACATCAATTATGCCTGCATTTTCACCAGGTCCACAAATAACAAAATCTTCTTGTGTATGTAATTTTGCTAGGTGAAGTCTTGTTGATTTATATGAACAATGCTCGCTCCACATTACAGAAAAAATTCCTAATTCTGTTATATTTGGTTCTCTTTTTAATATTTCCAGAATTTTTTGATATTCTTCTTGTGATAAGCCATGAGATTTAATGGTTTCTTGTGAGTGCATTTTGTAAATTTCTATTTTCTGATTTTTGTTTTTATAAATATAAATATTTTTTAAATTAAGTCTATTGTTTATTATATGTTTAAGCTATGGTTTAGTTGCTAGCTGTAACCCTCTCTTAAACCAAATATACTTGTTCCTATTCTTACTTGGCTTGTACCAATTTTAATGGCTTCTTTGTAATCACCACTCATGCCTTGGCTAAGGTAATTTAGATTATTTTCTTTGGCTATTTTTTTCATAAATGCAAAAAATGGTGCGGGGTTTTCATCTTTAGGTGGAATACACATTAATCCTTTTATTGGAAGATTTAGATCATTTCTGGTAAACTCGATAAATTCATTAGCTATTTCTGGTTCTATTCCATATTTTTGTTCTTCTTTGCCTATATTGATTTGTATTAGCATTTCTTTTGTTTTACTTGATTCAGTTAGGTGCTTTGAGATTTCTATAGCCAGTTTTTCATTATCGATTGTTTCTATCATATCAAATAGTTTTAAAGCTTCTTTAACTTTGTTTCTTTGAAGATGTCCTATAAAATGAAGTTTTATTTTGTGGTTGTTTTTTTGAATATTTGGCCATTTTTCTTTTGCTTCCTTGATTTGGTTTTCTGCAAAATATAAATGCCCAGCATTAATTAATTCTAAAATTTTATTTACTGGTTGTTTTTTGCTTACAGCAATTAATTTTATTTTTTCTTGTTGCCATTTTTTTGATTCTGATTCAATTTCATTATTAATTTTATCAAGGTTATCTATTATTAATTGAGGCATGGTTTGTTTAAATTTAGTGGTCAAATTTTACTTAGTTCTATAGAAAAGCTTAAAGATCCATTTGTTGCAATAGAAAAATTAGATAATAATTCAATTTTTATTTTAAGAGATGAAGCTGGGTTCAAATATCAGCATGAATTTATAAAAAAGATAAGATCTTTTTGTACTAAGAAAAATATTTTATTTTTTGTGCAAAACTTATCATATGCTAAGAAATATAATGCTGATGGTCTTTCTTTGAAAGAAAAAGATAGGTTTTTAAAGGTAGGTGATAAAAATTTAATTATTTGTCAGTCATGTCATGATTTACAAACTGCTAAAGTTGCCATTATGTATAATCGTGATTTTATAATTCTTTCTTCATTATTTACAACTACTACCCATCCTAAGAGAAGACCTCTTGGAATTGTGAAATTTAATAGAATATTGCAGCAATTAGATATAGCTGTTGTTGCTCTTGGTGGTATCAGAAAACATAATATTAGCTATTTATCTTCCCTAGATGTTTGTGGATTTGCTGCAATTGATTATTTCTTATATGATAAATAATTTTGTATAAATAATAATTAAAATAAGACTAATAATATTAGCGAAAATTCCTGTTTTAATCATATCACTTATTTTTATATATCCGCTTGAGAATATTATAGCATTTGGAGGAGTGGACATTGGTAGGATAAATGCTGTTGAAGCTGCAATTGTTGCCGGCAAAGACAGAGATAGGGGTGATCCTGTTATATTCATTGAAATTACTGTTAGTACAGGAATTAATATTGCTGTTAATGCTAAATTACTCATAAATTCTGTAAATAACATTGTTATTAATACTGTGATAAAAATTATTATAATAAATTCATAATTTGCAAAATTTTCAATATAATTGCCAATTAATTCGACAAATCCTGATTGTTCCATTGCGCTAGCTAGAGATAATCCTCCGCCAAAAAGTAGTAATGTACCCCATGAAATTTCTTTGCAATCATCCCAATTTAAAATAAAGTCATTTTCTTTTTTACTTGGGATGATAAATAAAGCTGCAGACCCTATAAGTCCAATTGCTACATCAGAAATCTCAAATGGAAAATATGTTTTGAATATCCAGCTAAAAGAAACTAATAGAAATATACTACATATGATTTTTTCTTGGTAGGTAATTTTGCCTAATTTCGTTATTTCTTCTTTAATAAAATTACTCTCATTTTTGGTTTTTACTTTGATTTTATCTAATTTGAAAAATATGAAATATAACCAAGTTGATAATAGTAATAATAATGAAAGTGGAAAAAAAAGAATAAACCATTCACTAAATAAAAAATCATAATTTAATGATTCGTTAAGATAGGCAATTAATATTGCGTTAGGGGGTGTTCCTATTATTGTAGCGATACCTCCAATTGATGCTGAATAAGCAATGGCTAGTAATAATATTTTTGCGAATTTATTGCTATCCTGACTTTGTTTTTTTATTAAGGTTATTATTGAAAGGGCAATAGGTAACATCATAATTGTTGTTGCGGTATTACTAATCCACATACTGATTAACGCTGTTGAAATCATAAAACCTAACAATATTCCTTTTGGTGATGATCCTGTTAATCTTAAAATATTAAGAGCAATTCTTTTGTTCAGATTCCATTTGCTTATTGCAAGTGCTAATATGAAGCCACTTAAAAATAAAAAAATTACTTTATTGCCATAATTTGCTGACACTTCATTGAGATTCATTAGATTAAAGCTGGGTAATAATATTAACGGTAATAGGGAGGTTATAGGAATCGGTAATGTTTCAGTTATCCAAAATGAAAATATTAATGTTGCTATAGCTAATGTTGTTAATATTTTTTGATTGAAAATTTCATTTGTGGGCAAATTATAGATAATTAGAGATAATATTATTGATATGCCGGCTGAAATTATCTTTTTTTGATAAATATTTTCCATTAGAAGCTAAATTTATTATTTAGATTGGTAAATTATTTAATTTAAAATTAAACTACTAATTTATTTTTTGATTTTGTAAAAATTTCGCAGCCATTATGAGTTACACCAATTGTATGTTCAAATTGGGCTGAAAGTGATCTGTCTTTGGTTACAACAGTCCAGCCATCTTTTTTGATTTTAGTTGGATATTCTCCAATATTTATCATTGGCTCAATTGTAAAAAACATGCCTTCTTTAATTTCCTCTCCTGTGTTTTTTTTGCCAAAGTGAAGTATATTAGGATCTGTGTGAAATATTTGTCCAATACCATGACCGCAATATTCTCTAACTACAGAGTAATTTCGAGATTCTGCATAATTTTGGATAATATGGCCTATATCACCTGTTTTTATTCCTGGTTTTACAATATTAATTGCTTGCATTAGAGCTTCATATGTTGTTTCTACTAATTTTTTGGCTTTAATAGATGGTTCACCAATAAAAAACATTCTGCTGGTATCTCCATGCCAGCCATCAAGAATTACAGTAACGTCAATATTTAATATGTCTTTAGTTTTTAACGGTTTATCATTTGGAATGCCGTGACATACAACATGATTTATTGAGGTGCAGATAGATTTTGGAAAACCTCTATAATTTAGGGGAGCTGGAATTGCATTATTTGCTAATATGAAATCATAACATAATTTATCTAAATGGTTTGTGGTTACACCTTCTTTGACAAAATCTGTAATATAATCAAGAGTTTCTGCGGCTAGTTTTCCTGCGGCGCGCATTTTTTCAAAATCTTCTTTTTTGTGGATTTTTATTGCCATTATTCAATTTTTATATCTATGTTACTAATAATCACTTATATAACAATGAAATGAAAAATAAACAAGTAACCTCAGCGGTAATAATTATTGGTAATGAAATTTTAAGTGGTAGAACAAAGGACTTAAATATAAATTTTTTAGCTAACTCACTTGTTGATATTGGTATAGACTTAATAGAGGTTAGGATCGTTAAAGATATAGAAAGTGATATAATATTTGCTCTTAATGAGTTAAGAGTTAAATATGATTTTATCTTTACTTGTGGAGGTATTGGTCCAACTCATGATGATATAACTTCTGCTTCTATTGCCAAAGCTCTAGGGATTGAGATTGAAAGAAATAAAGTGGCTGAAAATTTATTAATTAATTATTATTCTAAGGATAAATTAAATGAGGCAAGATTAAAAATGGCAGATATTCCATTAGGTGCAATTTTGCTTGATAACCCAGTTAGTTCAGCACCTGGATATAAAATTTCAAATATTTTTGTATTTGCTGGTGTGCCAAGAATTATGCAAGCAATGTTTGAAGCTGCTAAAGAATATTTAATTAAAGGTGATAAGGTTTACACAAAATCTATATCTGTATATGTTACTGAGGGTGACATAGCTAAGGAGCTTTCTGATTTGCAATCTAGATATCCTGAAATAGAAATGGGTAGTTATCCCTTTATAAGGAATGAGAGGTTAGGAACTTCTTTGGTTTTTCGTTCATCTCACACAGGTAAGCTTAATGATTCTTATGAAATAATGCTTAAAATTTTAAAAGACAATAAAATTGAAATAGATGCTTGCTAAAATTACAGATATTGCTAATATTTACTAAGTTTTTTCAATATAAAATTTACAGGAATGAAAAATAAAATGACAGAAGAAAATAGCAATGTGAATGAATCCTATAAAGCTTCATCTATTAAGGTTCTAAAAGGTTTAGAAGCTGTTAGAAAGCGTCCAGGTATGTATATTGGTGATACTGATGATGGGTCAGGTTTGCATCACATGGTTTATGAAGTATTAGATAATTCGATTGATGAAGCATTAGCTGGTCATTGTAGCAATGTTACGGTTACTATTAATGCTAATGGAAGTGTAACAGTTAGTGATGATGGAAGAGGTATACCAGTAGATATTCATCCTGAAGAAGGTGTTTCAGCTGCTGAGGTGATTATGACACAATTACATGCTGGAGGTAAATTTGATAAGAATTCATATAAAGTATCAGGTGGATTGCATGGAGTAGGTGTTTCTGTTGTTAATGCACTTTCAAAATATCTTGAGCTACGTATTTTTAGAGATGGAAAAGAATATTTTGCCAGATTTGAAGATGGAGTAACGGTTAAACATATTGAAGAGCTTGGAGATTCTAGTGATAGAAAAGGCACAGAAGTTACTTTTTTTCCATCTTTAGATATTTTTTCATTTATAAAATTTGATTTTGCCATTTTAGAAAGAAGGATAAGAGAGTTAGCCTTTTTAAATTCTGGTGTAAAAATTTATCTAACTGATAAAAGATCTGATGAAAATAAAGAGCTATTATTTCACTATGAAGGTGGTATAGCTGCATATGTTAAATTTCTTGATAAATCCAAAACAGCAATAACAGATATTGTTGAGTTTAAGGGTGAAGATAATGGTATAGCTGTTGATATAGCTCTAGAATGGAATGATAGCTATCATGAAACAACTTTTTGTTTTACAAATAATATAAGGCAAGCTGATGGAGGAACACATTTATCTGGTTTTAAAGGAGCTTTAACAAGATCTGTAAATAATTATGTTACTAAATTTTTGGCATCTAATAAGAAAGATAAAATATCTATTACTGGAGATGATATTAGAGAAGGAATGACAACTGTAATTTCTGTAAAAGTACCAGACCCTAAATTCTCATCTCAAACAAAAGATAAATTAGTAAGTTCAGAAGTTAGAGCTGTAGTTGAATCTGTTGTTTATGATAAATTAAATAAGTGGTTTGAAGAAAATCCTAAAAATGCAAAATTAATAATTTCAAAAATTCAAGAAGCTGCAAATGCAAGAGAGGCTGCAAGAAAAGCAAGGGATCTCACAAGAAGAAAAGGAGCTTTAGAAATATCCTCATTACCTGGTAAGCTTGCTGATTGTCAGGAAAAAGATCCTACATTATCTGAAATATTTATTGTTGAGGGTGATTCTGCAGGTGGTTCTGCAAAACAAGCAAGATCAAGAAAAACTCAGGCAATATTGCCTTTAAGGGGGAAGATTTTAAATGTAGAAAAAGCGCGTTTTGATAAAATGTTATCCTCGCAGGAAATTGGAACTTTAATAAGTGCTTTGGGTACTGGAATTGGCGTTAATGATTTTAATCTTGATAAATTAAGATATCATAAGATTGTAATAATGACAGATGCAGATGTTGATGGATCTCATATTAGAACTTTACTGCTTACTTTTTTTTATAGGCAGATGCCTGAGATAATTGAAAATGGTTATTTATATATAGCAAAACCTCCATTATATAAGGTTAAAAAAGGTAATAGTGAAGTTTATTTGGCTGATGATAAGGAGCTAGAAGAATATTTGATAAGTAACTCCTTAAATGATTGTAGGTTAAAATTATTAGATAATGATGAGATTTCTGGTGATCCATTAGGTAGTTTAATAAGAGATCTAGTTAAGCTAAATAAATATTTTGAAAAATTATCTGTGCATATTCCTGCTAAAATAATTGAGATTGCTGCTATTAATGGTTTCTTCTCTTCTGATATTGATCAATCATTTATTATAAATTTTGAATCTTCTCTTAATAAATATTTATCTGATGAATATGGTACAAAATGGAGTGTAAATAACTTTGAAAATGGTTTTGAGTTAGTTAGGTTGTCTCGAGGAGTTAAAGAAGTTTTTTTACTAAAGAGTGATTATAAAGAAACTATAGAGGGAAGAGAAATAAATAATATTATCTCTAACTATATTAGTTTATTTGGAGATAGGTTACAATTTATCAATAAGGATAAGATTTCTATTGCTAATACTCCTTGTGAATTACTAGAAATAATTTTTTCTTTATCTAAAAAAGGCCTAAATATTCAGAGATTTAAGGGGTTAGGTGAAATGAATCCAGAGCAGCTTTGGGAAACAACTCTTGATCCTGATGCCAGAACTTTGTTAAAGGTAAAGCTTGATAAGGAGGGTAGTGCGGATGAAGTATTTTCAACATTAATGGGTGATGTTGTTGAGCCAAGAAGAGATTTTATTCAAGCTAATGCATTAAATGCTAATTTGGATGCATAAAATGGGTATATATGATAATTAATTTTTATTACATGGATGGTCTTGGTAATAAATTTAATATTCTTGATTTAAGAGATAATAATTTTATAGATATTGATGATATTCCAGCAATATTTAATAAATATGATATCTCTAAGGATTTTGATCAGTTGATATTTATCTATGATTCTTTAAAAAATGATGCTTTTATCAAGATATATAATAATGATTTTAGCGAAGCTATGGCTTGTGGCAATGCTACAAGATGTGTTGCTAAAATATTATGTGATGAATTAAAAAAAGATAATGTTGTAATTGAAACTTCTAATAGAGAATTATTTGTTCAAAGGATAGATGATTTATATAAAGTTAATATGGGTGTACCATTAACTAAATGGCAGGATATACCTTTAAGTCATGAAATTGATGAAATTAATTTGTTAAATAAGGATATATTTGGAAAAGCTTATACTGTAAATATAGGTAATCCTCACTTAGTATATATAATGGATAATATAGATAGAATTGATCTAAAAAATGATGTTTCATTCATAGAGAAAAATCCTATTTTTCCTGAGGGCATTAACATTAATTTAGTGCAAATATTAGCAAAAAATAGAATTAAGATAAGAACATGGGAACGTGGTGCTGGTCTTACATTAGCATGTGGTTCAGGTGCTTGTGCTTCATTTTATGTATCTTATATATCTGGTAATGTAGAATCTAAGGTAACGGTTAATTTAGCTGGAGGTAACTTAGAAATATCTCTTTCTAATGAAGGAGATATTTATATGTTAGGTGATGCAAATTTAAATTTACATAAAAACATTTATATCTCTTGATATAAGGTTTTTTTCATGATATATTAATCCAAATGTAGGTGGGTATAAAGAATGCAGGTGAAAGCTAGCTAAAAATAGGTAGGTGGAATATGAGAAGCTAGCATACACCTGCGTAAATTCAATAGTAACACAAATTTCAGCATTATTCAAACCTTTTTGATAAATGGTTCTTTATCAAGAAAGTCTTTGTGCCATATTTCTCTATATGTATCGTTTGAGATATTACCACCTGATATAATAATTATTATATTTTTTTTAATTTTTTGTCTTTCTAGCCATTTATATGCGGCACTCATTGCAACACCGCTACATGGTTCAGCGGTTGCTTTTAAAAGATGTTGTAGCCATTGAGTCCAATAGATGATTTCATCTTCAGATGTTTCTATTATTTCATTTATATTTTTAAGATATGAAAAAGTCTTTTCTGAAATAGATAATGTTCTAATTGCATCTGCAATGGTTGGTGGCAAATCTTCAAAAACATGCAATTTATCATTTTTGAGTGAGATTACGGCATCATTACAATTTTCTGGTTCTCCACCTATAATTGCAATATTATCATGAAATAATTTGCTTGCTAAATATGAACCTGATAATAAACCGCCCCCACCACAAGGCGCAAATATAGCATCTATATTAATGTTTTTCAATTGATCTAATGCTTCATATGTTGCGGTACCTTGTCCAGCTATAATTTGGTTATCGTCAAAGGGATGTATAAAAAATGCTCCTTTATTTTCAGCTTCAGATGCTTTTTGATCAGCTTCTTGATTAGAATTTACTAGAATAACTTCTGCTCCATATGATTTTGTGGCTCTTATTTTAAGTGGGGAAACAGATTTATTCATATATATGGTTGCCTTTATATCAAATGTTTTGCAAGCAAGGGCAATTCCTTGGGCATGATTTCCTGAGCTTACTGCTACAACATGTTTTGGTTTCTGATTATTTTCTATTAAATGAATTAATTTATTAAATGCTCCTCTTGATTTAAATGCTCCTATTTTTTGAAAGCACTCCATTTTAAAATAAAGTTTATGACCACCAAGAAAATTATTTAAGGTAGTTGATGTATAAATAGGAGTTTTATTTAAATATTTATTAATTCGCTCATATGCAATTAATACATCATTTGGGCTTAGCATTTTACCTTATTTTAAATATTGCGCCAATTTCAACTGCAGCATTAAATGGTAATGAATGTGCCCCCATAGCAAATCTTGAATGTTTGCCAGCTTCTCCAAATATATTGACCATCATATTAGATGCGCCATTTCCTATTTTTGGGTGGTCTTGGTAATCTGCTGTTGAGTTTACAAATATCTCTAATTTTAGACATTTTAAGATCTTATTAAGATCTTTTACAGCAGCTTTAGCTTGGGCAATAAGGTTTATTGCGCATAGTTCGGCGGCTTTTATTCCATCTTCATCATTTACATTATCTCCTAATTTACCTTGATATATTATTTTACCATTCTTCATTGGTAATTGTCCTGAAATTAATAATTCTTTTTCATTTATAATGTATGGAAGGTAATTAGCAGCAGGAGCAGCTGCGTTTGGTATTGTTATGTTAAGCTCTTGTAGTTTTTTTTCTAGATCCATAATAAAAATTTTTGTTCTTTTTGCCTGTATTAATAATAAATTTCAAGTTTTTTTTAATTAGATTTAAGAGTTTTGGCTGTGACAAATCTTGATTTTCCTGAAGAAAAATTAACTTCTATTACATCTCCTATTACGGATTTAACTTTCCCTTCACCATAGCTTGGGTGAATTACTTTTTCATTTTTTTTAAATTTTTCACTAGTAATAGTTATTTTATTGCTTTTCTTGTTAAAATTTTGCTGGTTTTTATAGCCTTCAATTGACTCTTTAGGCAATTCATTTAAGAATCTTGATGGTATGGATGATTGCCATTTATTAAAGATTTTTCTGTTTTGAGAATAGCTAATATATAACTTTTCTTTTGCTCTTGTAATTCCAACATATGCAAGCCTTCTTTCTTCCTCTAAGCCTTTAGTACCCGATTCCTCTATTGATCTTTGATGTGGAAATACCCCTTCTTCCCAACCTGTGAGAAACACTGTATTGAATTCTAGTCCTTTTGCTGAATGAAGTGTTAATATGTTGATACTATCATTTATATTTTTTTCATTTACTTCATTAACAAGGGATACATGCTCTAAAAATTCATTTAAATCATTAAACTCTTCTAATGCATTGAAAAATTCTTTTAAATTTTCTAATTTTGCATGTGAATTTGTTTCATCATCATTTTTTATATAGTCTAGATATCCTGTTTCACTTGCTATAAATGAAGCTGTTTCTTTGAGTGGTTTTTCATTAATTTCTTTTTTTGCTTTATCTATTATTTTAATGAACTCTTTGAGTGTTGCAGCTGATTTTCCAGTTATTAGGTTGTTTTCTTGAAAATATTTTAATGTTTCATATATGCTAATTCCTTCACTTTTTGCATAATTGTTAAATTTTGCAAATGATGCATTACCTAAACCTCTTTTTGGAGTGTTGATTATTCTTTCTAGTGCTAGATTGTCTGAATCAGAGTTAATAATTCTTAGATATGCTATCATATCTTTTATTTCCTTTCTATCATAGAATTTAAGTCCGCCAACTATCTTATATGGAATAGCATGGCTAATTAATGCTTCTTCTATTGATCTGGTTTGAAAAAATGCTCTAACTAAAATAGCAATATTTTCTAGTGGCTTTCTTCTGATTATGTGAGTTTCAATTTTTTCAATAATGTTATTTGCTTCCGCTGTGTCATCCCAATTAGGAATTATTGTTATTTTTTCACCCTGATTCTGATCAGTAAATAAGGTTTTACTATGTCTTTTCTCATTTGAATTTATAAGATTTGCAGCAGCATTTAATATATGCTTAGTTGATCTATAATTTTGCTCTAATTTTATCACTGTTGATTTTTCAAAATCCTTTTCAAATCTGAGTATGTTTTCTACCTCTGCTCCTCTAAAGCTGTATATTGATTGGTCATCATCACCTACGCAACATATATTGTTATGACCTTGAGCTAATAATCTTAGCCATAAATATTGAGAGCTGTTTGTATCTTGATATTCATCTACAAGAATATATTTAAATTTATTGTTATAATAATTTTGAATTTGTGGTTGTTCGTTAAGTAATTTTATTACATGAAGAATTAAATCTCCAAAATCACAAGAATTCGCTCTTAATAATTCATCACAATATATTTCATAAATTTTATTGATATCATTATTATGAAAATTTTGATTGTTTGGTTTTATAAATTTGTCTTTCCATAGAGATATTTGATGGATAATCTTTTTTGGAGCTAGATCAGGATTTTCAATTTTCAAATCAGAGCAAATACGTTTAATTAATCTTAATTGATCATCTTGATCAATTATATTAAAGCTACTATTAAGACCTAAGTAATGGGCGTTTTTTCTAAGTATTCTTGCAGATATTGAGTGAAATGTCCCTATATACATTTCTGGAATTTCATAACCTAAAATATCAATTATTCTTTCCTTCATTTCATTTGCTGCTTTATTTGTAAAAGTTACAGCAATTATTTGAGATGGAAATGCTGATCTAGTACTAATTAACTTTGCTATTCTTGAAGTTAAAACTTTTGTTTTACCTGTTCCAGCGCCTGCCAATACCAATAGAGGCCCTTCTTTATGCTCAATTGCTTTTTTTTGTTCAGAATTTAATTCTGTCATTATTTTAATGTTTAATTTCTTGAAAATTAGCTTAACTTTTGCTTTTTAATTTGTCTTTAAAAATATTAATAAAATATAGAAGTTTTTTTATAAAAATAATTGACAATTTCTCTTAAATTCTAAATAAATTTAAAACAACTAATTTTATATATTTTTAGGATGAAACTTAAAATCCTAATTTTTGCTATAGTAATTTTTGTTATAGGAGAGATTTTTTTCATTATATCTAAATTTTCTTCTTTTACTGATAGCAGGGAAGAGATTTCAAAAAGAATATCAACTCTTGTTGATGGTAATGTTAATATTAAAGGAAAGGTTGATGTGGATATTTTTCCTTATCCTAAAATTATAATTTCTCATGTAAGAATTTATGATTTTGCAATTGGTTCATATAAAATAAATATTCGCTCTCCTTTATTAACAGCAGATATATCGCTTCTAAATATTTTTACAGGCAAAATGAAATTTTCTGATTTACATTTTAAAAATTCAAAAATTGATTTTTATAAGAATAAAAAAAATATAATTATAGATTACTCTTTATTACCTAAAAAAAATTTACATATATCTGATTCTGCTTTATCTTTTTACGACAATGATGGCAATATTATTAGGCAACTTGATAAATTTAGTTTTAATCTAAATAGAAATGAAAAATTCACTTTTGATGGATTTTTTGTTTTTAATAAGCAAGCTTATAAATATAATTCCGAAATAGCTTTCGAAAAAAATCTTATAAAATCTAATCTTAATATTTATTCTGATTCAGATAAGTTGTCTATTGAGAAGATTAATGGCAGTAAAAGTAATGATTATGCTGGAACAGTAAGTTTATCAGGTGCTAATTTTCAGAATCTTTTATTTAATTTATTTCCAGAAAATTGGTTTTTATATCCTGATGGTAGGAATTATAAATATGATATTAACTTCTCAATTACTAACAAGAATAATAAGATTTCAATAATTAATGGTAATATTAATGGTGATGCGATATCAGGAAGTTTTTTTGGCGATATAGATGATAATTCTGGTGGTAAATTTTCATTTTTATTAGATAATCTAGATATGGTTGGTATTATAACAGAAAAAAAGAAATCTTTTGTTTTGAAGGATTTTTCAGTTAATGATTATTATAATCTTTTGAATAATTTTACAGATAATCAAATATATATAGAAGGTATCATTGATAATATATCACTTAGTGATAGAGAAATTGGACCAGTGACAGTTAATATGATGGCTTCGGATAATAAATTCAATATTGATAAATTTGATTTTAGCCTTGGTAAAAACAATGTAAATAAAATATCTGGTATAATAACAAGAGATAAAAATAATTATATATTATCTGGTTCAATTAGCAGTAATGGTGATAATGTAAAGGATTTTTTAAATAGTTTAACTGGATTAAAATTTGATAATTCCTCCTATGAAGATGGTAATTATAATCTAAGTTCTCAATTTACTTTATCAAATGATAAATTGTTTTTTGATAATATAACTGGAAAATTTGGTGCAGGATATGTGACAGGAAATGTTAAATGGCTTATTGATGATATTAGTTCTTCAAATATTAATATGAGTTTTTTTAATCTTGATAGTAAAGATTTTCAAATTTTTAATTCAAAAGGTAAGTCACAACATATTCTAGATTTTCATTATGGAATATTGTCAGATAGAACAGGTACAAATAGTCTTTTGTCACGTTTTTTATGGTTACGTTCAATTTTCAATAATATTAATTTTAATATTAATTTTAGTAATCTAAAATATAATTCTCATTTATTTGATAGTGTTAATTTATCTGGTATCTTAAAATTTAGGAATCTGATTTTTGAAAATATTCATATGTTATCAAAAGATAATGACATAAAAATAAATGCTTTAATTTCTATTGATGATGAGGAGCCAAAATTTGATGTGAATTTAGACGTTAATAAAGCAAATTTATCATTTTTAGATTATGAAAAAGATAATATAAGCAATAAAATAAATGCCTGGTCTAGAAATCTTATTTTATTTCCAAATTTTGACAATGTTTTGTTTAATTTTAATGCAAATATTAAAAAACTTTATTACAGAGGCTTAGATATTAACAATAGTTTAATAAATTTTAATGTTTCTAATAATTTATTAGAAATAAATGAGTTTAATGGAGGTTTTGCTAATGATGGTAATTTTAATATAGCTGGTGAATTTCTAATGGATGGTTTGCCACAACTAGCTTTAAGCTATAATTTAGAAAATGTGGAGATAAATAATTTAGTTAAATTTGCCTTAAATAAAGATAATATATTTGGAAAAATAACTTTATCTGGTAATCTCCAAACCTATGGTAATACTCCAAATGTTATGTTTAAGCAGTTAAAATCAAGGAATAAATTTGTTTTATCTAACTTGGAGATTGCTCCATTAGATATTTCTGGTATATTACAATCTTTAGCAGATATGAGTGATGATCCATATAATAGTTTCGAGGGCGATATTAGGGATCACGTTCTGAAATCTTCAACTATTATTGGAAATAGTAAGGGAGATATAAATGTTGAAAAAGGAGTGATGATACTTAATAATTTAAAATTTAATCTTCCTGGAATGAATAGTGTCATAGCTGGTAAAGTTGATTTATCTTCAAAATCATTAGCTATAAATACGATATTATCATTTGTAACTTTTTATAGAGTTCAGGATATGATTAAGAAAATGCCTGTGACATTAAGTAATAATATATCTGGAAATTTTAATAATGTTAAATCTAACTATGATTTTGCTCAGCTTGAATTATTGATTAATAAATTAAAATCATTATATATAGATGCATTTGATGAGTTAAATGAATATAATAGTAATGTCGAATAGTTTGTTAAATGTCTGATATTTTAGATGAAATTAGAGAAGATTTATTCAAAGAGAAATTTACATTATTTTGTAAAAAATATGCTAAATATTTTATTATAATATTAACCTTAATAATATTATCATCCGCTTTTTATGTAACTTATGATAATTATCGTAATAATAAGGAGCTTATAGACTCGGAAAATCTCTATAAAATTATAGATAAATATAATAATAATGATGATGATTTTTTTAAATATGCAGAAAATTACTTAGAGTCAAACTCAGATATTAGTAATATTGTAAGATTAAAAAAAATTCAATTTGATATTAAAAATAAGAAATTTAAAGACTCATATAAAGCTCTTGATAATTTTATTGCTAAAGGAAATAATGATAAAATACTTAGAGATTATGCCATTTTACTTTTAAATTACGTAATTTATTCAAATCTTAAGCAAATATTTCCTCAATCAGAAAAATATGATTCTATTAATAGTGATAATATATTTTATTTTTCTATTGTTGAAATAAGAGCTCTTGGATATATAGAGGATAGTAAATTTGATCTTGCTCATAATGAATTAAAAAAAATTATTACATCTGATAGTGCTACCATTAATAATAAGGAATTTGCTGTTGAATTAATAGAATTATTAAAGAAAAGTGAAAAAATATAATTTCTTTAATTTATTGTTATTACTCTTCTTAATTTCATGTTCTAAGGATGATATTTATTTCAAAAAATCATTTAATATTTTAGCTGATAATAACAGTGTTTTAAATATAGATAGTTATTTAGAGGATAGGTTTTTAGCTATTAGTGATAATGATTTAGTTTCTGATAAATATCTAACTAATAAAGGTGTAATTATTTTGCCCAGCCTAACGTTAGATAAAAAAAAATTTAAGAAAAAAACTTATAAATATTCTAATATATCAGTAGATGCACCTTTTTTTGCGAAGCCTATATATAATAATGATGTAATTTTTTTATTGGATGCTAATGGTAAAATTATTGCTTATAATATAAAAAAAAACAATGTAAAATGGCAATTAGATTTATCTAATAATGATAAGATAAATCATTTATTTGGTGGAATATTATTAGATGATAATAGAATTTACGTTTCAAATGGTTCACATTACATTTATGCAATAAATGCTGAAAATGGTAAATTAATCTGGAATACAGATCTTGGTTTTAATGTAAGATCTAAGCCTTATATTATTGGTAATAAACTTGTTATATCTAGAATTGATAATTATTTAATATCATTAAATAAATTCTCTGGAAAAAGGTTGTTTGGAAAGAAATATGAAGAATTTCTAGAGGCTAATTATTTAGAGCCAGGATTAATTTCAAAGGGTAATTTAATCTTAAATGCAAATGGAAAAGGTGATCTAAAATTGCTGGATATAAATAAATTTGTTGAGTTATGGAGCGATAATATATCTAATTCAAATATTATAAATTATTATAATTTTAGTGATATAATTTCTTCTCCAATCATTAATGATAATAAAATATTTGCGATATCTAACGATGGCTATTTATCTGCATATGAATTTTTTTCAGGAGAAAAATTATGGGAGCAAAAGATTTCAACACGAAATAACTTATGGCATACAGAAAATTTATTATTTTTGATTAATAATGCTAATTATTTAGCAGCATTATCTCCTGAAAATGGTTCTGTAAAATGGTCTTATAATTTAAATAAAGAAGATAAAGATATTAATTTTTATGGACCGCAAATAATTAATAACTATGTTGTTGTTATTTCAAATAATGGTAAATTATTTTTGTTTGACTATAATAATGGCGAATTGCTAAAAACATTTAAAATACCTAAAAATATTAATCAATTTCCTTTGATATCTGATAATAAGATATTTTTAGTGGATAATAGCTCAAAATTCTATATTCTTGATTAAAATCTTATAAAATTATGTTTACAATATCAATTGTAGGTAGACCTAATGTTGGTAAATCTACTTTATTTAACAGTTTGGTTGGTGAAAAAAAGGCGATTATTTTAGATATGCCTGGAGTTACTCGCGATAGAAAGGAGGCTTTTGCAAAATTATATGATATTGATTTTAAACTAATTGATACTGCTGGTTATGAAAATAGTTCTGATAAGATAAATGATAAGGAGATTTTTAAGCAAATTAATTTTGCGATGGATGAATCTGATTTAATTTATTTAATAATAGATGCTAAATATGGAATAAATAAATTAGATTTAGATTTTATAAATATTGTAAGAAAACAAAACAAGGATGTTATTTTAATAATTAACAAGTCTGAAGTAAAAGCTAGAAATATTAGTGAAGATGAAATTTATAAAATTGGTTTTAAGAAATTTTTATATTTATCTGCAGAACATAGAATTGGTTATGATGAATTATATAGTTTTACATTAAATTATTATAACCAATATAAAGAAATTTACTCTATTTCTGATCAAAAAAAACAAGTTGGTATTAGAGTAGCAATTGTTGGAAAGCCAAATGTTGGTAAATCAACCTTAATTAATAATTTGCTTTCTAGTGATAGATTATTGGTAAGAGATGAAATTGGTACAACTAGAGATTCTATTGAGGTTCCCTTTAAATATAATGATGAGAGTTTTATTTTAATTGATACAGCAGGAATTAGAAAACGTACTAAGATTAATAATAAATTAGATATTTTAAGCTATGAAGATTCTTTTAAAGCAGTACGTTTTGCAGATATTTGTGTTTTACTAATAGATGTGACTAAAGGAGCTTTGGAAAAACAAGATTTATATATTGCTTCACATATAATAAGGGAGGGTAGAGGTGTTGTGGTTATATTAAATAAAAGTGATTTAGTTTCTAATGAAAAATTGGAATTAATTAAAGATGAGGTTTCTTATCAAATTAATAAATATATTCCTCAGAATAGGTCTTTAAAAATTACTACTATATCTGCAAAATATAAGAGAAACCTTCATTATATGATGCAGGTAATAGCTTTAGTTAATGAAAATTGGAATTTTCATATTAAAACTTCTCAGTTAAATATGTGGTTAAAAAATACTGTTTTAGAGCATAGACCTGCTTTGTATAAAGGCAAAGAGGTGCGTCTTAAATTTATTAATCAAACTAAAACAAGGCCTCCTACATTTGTAATAAATTGCAATTATCCTGATAAATTAAGTGAAAGCTATATTAGATATTTAAAAAATTCTTTAGTTGATAATTTTTCTTTATCAGGGGTTAATCCAAGATTTATATTTAAAAAAGAAGGTAATCCATATTTAAATAATAAGTCTAAAAATACTATAAAAATGTGATCTATATGGGTGTTTGGTGGAGATAAGCGGACTCGAACCGCTGACCCTCTGCTTGCAAAGCAGATGCTCTACCAGCTGAGCTATATCCCCTGGTTAGAATCGAGATTATTTTATAAATTAAAAATATATATAGTCAAATTAAAAAGCAGCTATTTATTTAATAGCTGCTTCAATTAGTAATTATGATGCAGGTCTTAATACCTCATCACCTTTATTCCAATTGCAAGGGCATAACTCATCAGTTTGAGCTGCATCTAATATTCTTAAAATTTCTTTAGGATTTCTACCAACATTTAAACCATTAACTGATGCATGTTGAATTACATTATCTGGATCAATTATAAATGTAGCTCTTAAGGTTACTCCTGCCTCAGGATCAAGAATTCCTAAATTTGCAGATAATTCTCTTTTAATATCTGATAATAATGGATATGGCAGATTATTAAGATCTTTATGATCATTTCTCCATGCAAGATGCACAAATTCTGAATCTACAGATGCTCCGATTATTTGCGCATCTCTTTTTTCAAATTCTGTATTCATTTTACCAAATTCAGCAATTTCAGTAGGACAAACAAAGGTAAAATCTTTAGGGTAGAAAAATAAAATTTTCCATTTTTCTGCATAGCTTTTATCAGTTATATTTATAAAAGCATTATCTAAATCATTACTTACAACTGCTTGTAATGAAAATTCTGGTAATTTATCACCAACTGTTAACATGTTAACCTCATTTTTAGTTTTAAATATTTATAAGAAAAAATTTATTTTTTTCAAGTTCTTTAGTTTATGGGTTTAGATTAAAGCTATTGTTTTTACTTTTGTTTATGGTTCTTTTTAATTTAGTGTTTTTTAGCAATTTTTTTAACTTATTTTTATAATTTTTTAAAATAATTTTTTTATTTCCATAAATGGCTTTTTCTAATTTTCCTATGTGAATAATTAATTGTTTTTTTTCTTTAGATTCTATGTTACTCGAAATAAATTTTTCTAAATTATTTGACTCTAATATGTTAAGATTAAAATTTTTTATAAAATATTCTTTAATTGCTTGATCTAGATCATTTTCATTTTTAGCTTTGTTAATCTTGTGAAATTTACCTCTTATTGTCTTTGTTTTCTTTGTTTTTCCTTTGTTTTTAATAGTTAATATTTTTATTAAAAAAATTATATTTAAAATTATTGAGATGAATAATAGATATTTTGTTACCTGATTATCTTGCTTAATAATTTTTATGTTATTTTCTTTTTTTACTTCATTTTCTGAATTATTATTTATCTGCTTGTTGCTCTTAATATCAAAATCAAGCTTTGGAATCTTTGTTGCTTCCATTTTATTTTTTTGGGTATTAAACCAGTTAATTTTTTTTTCTGGTATTAAGATTTTTCCTGATTCATTGCTGATAACAGTAAAGTTGATTATTTTTGTAGCATTTAATGTTTTTGTTTTATCATCAAAATTAGTTTTTAGTTCTGGCCTTTCTTTATAAATTTTATATTCAGCTTTATTTTTATATTCAATTTTTGGTAATTGAGAGGCATTTAAATTATTAGCTTTAATAATGATTTGAAAATTTACTGGATCACCCACATATATTTCATTTTTTTTGTTATATTTTATTGCTACAGTTAGATTATTAGCTATAATATTTGCTGTAGGTTGATTTTTTAAATTTAGAGCAAATTTTTCACTATATTTTTTTATATTTTTATATGATCTAATATTTTTGAATCTTATAAAATTGCCGAAATTATTAAATGGATCATTTTGATCTTCTTCTGCGATTTTTCCTGTAATTATTGCTGGCTCAATGTTTAATTTTCTTTCTAAAGGGGTTATTTGAAAAAAATATTCAGAGATTAATGCTTCTTTATTATTAATTATTTTATTATAGCTTTTTTCCTTTTCTATTTGCTTAATAATAGCTTGTTCTGAAGAGGGTGGAATAATTATTTCATCATAAATATTTTTATATCTGATTATTTTTAAGTGATAAATTAGAGTTTCTCCGATATTCGCTTCTTGTTTATTTAGCTCTGCAATTATTTCAATATTTTTTTCTAACTCTTTGTTATTTAATTTATCCTTAGTTACCTTAATTTTTAGTGGTTTGGTTTTTAATATTTTATTATCTGATTTTATAGAAATTTCTGGTATAGTAATTTCTCCTAATTTGTCGCTAATATATTTTTGATACCAGATGATTTCTTTTTTATATTTTCCATTAATAATAGATGTTTTGCTGTTAATA